>CAMDDI010000018.1 GCA_945890905.1 Bacteriovorax stolpii | reverse complement strand
CAGCTTCTTCAACTGAAATCACTCACAACATCAATTCAGTTGCTTCTACTACTTGCAACACTCGTATCTAGTTTCTATAATGGGGCCTGTCCTTAAAAAGCAGGTCCCATGTATCTCATCTTCTTCTTATTGATCTCTAGTTTCTCGTGGGCGCAAACTCCCGATCTTAAAAAACTCTCTGAATCTCAAAAGTGGCATCGACTTCTCCATTTTCGCAAAAGTATTCTGGGCATGGGTCCTATGAAGAGTGAAGCGGATGGATCTGAATTTTTTTTAGCAAAGAATGGTAAGTATGATGCCTACGCTGAAATTAAAAAAGCCTATGAGGCATTTTCAACAGAAACTCATCCCACAGACAATCATCCTATATGCCGTTTTCCGGCCCGGTTTAAGTGGCTCAATCATCAGTTCGGAGATGCTTGGAAAGTGGACTGGCAAGGATGTCAAACCTATCTGGCCTTTTTCTCTAAAATGGCCGCGCGTAGGGCGAGTATTGTTTTCTCATCTTATTATTTAAGTAATCCTAATTCTGCTTTTGGACATACCTTCATGCGACTTTCCCGTTATGACGATAGCAGCGAAACTGAGATGCTGGATTATGGAATTAACTATGCCGCTGAATCAAAAGGGAGTGATCCTTTTACTTATGTCTTCAAGGGACTTTTGGGAGGATTCAAAGGTCGCTTTGCCGCCATTCCTTTCTATTATAAAGTCCGGGAATACAGTAATGCTGAGTTTCGCGACCTTTGGTCTTACGAACTCAAGATGGATATCAACCAAGTCTTTGAGATGGTGGATCACATCTGGGAATTAGGTCATACTCACTTTGATTATTTTTATTTTTTAGAAAACTGCTCTTACCATTTGCTGAGTTTAATTGAAGTGGTGATGCCAGAGAAATATCTCACCAAGCATTATCATCTCTTCACTATCCCTGCCGACACTGTAAGACTTCTTCAAGTTGAAGGCATCATTGGACCGGGAAAAAGAAGAGAGTCTACTTATTCAAAACTTATCAGGATTTCAAAAGATCTTGATCAAGAGTCATTGAAGGCCGCAAAAAAAATGGCCATGCAACCGGATAAGGCCCCAAGCCTAGTTGAAGGTAGAGAAGTTAAAAATGCCGCCAATGTTTTAGATGTGGGAATTGAAGCTTTTGATTACTATCACGCTGATAAAATTCTTGCGGATGACTTAAAGACCAAAGAACTTAAAGCACCACTTCTCAGAGCGCGTGCTTCAAATCCTGTGATCACTTCAGATGATCCCAAAGAAGATTCACTTCAACACGCTTCTCCAGCTTTAAGTCACTCACCCACAAGACTTGGTCTGTATGAGGGGTATGAGCATTTGCGCGGAAAACAAACTCGCCTAGAACTTAGATCATCGTTTCACGACATGCTAGATCCCATTCCTGGTTCTATGCTGGACTCTCAGCTTGAGATGGCGAATATGTCTTTTGTTTATCGGGAAAAAAAATATCAGGACGGAAAATTCCTGCTGGATCGATTTTCAATTCTCAACGTGAGAAATTTTCCTGAGCAAAATTTTTGGGCCAGTCCGCTTTCTTGGGAAGTGGATGCCGGTGCTGCTCAGTTAAAGCGCTTGGGATGCACTGATTGTCCTGAGGCTTACCTCATAGGATCAATAGGAAATACGCTTAAATTAAATCAAGGTCGCTTTCTGTTATCATTGCTAATGAATGCCGAGCTCAATCTTCAAAACTTCTACCAAGATCATTACCGATTAGGACTTGGACCAAAATTTTTCACACGTTATATCTTTAATGAAAAATGGTTGATGAGTCTGGAGAGTGGGTACCAATTTAATACTTATCGGCCTGATGCCTTCTTTAGGGATCACCAGTTGCTCTCTCTAGGGGAGCTGCGCTTCCATCAGAATCCGCAAATTTCTTGGTCTCTTAAAGGGTCAGGATTTGAAATGGATCATAAATGGATGTCCAAAGGTGAGTTGGGCTTGCAGTATTTTTACTAAAAGGGGACACTATGAAAATGATGCTCTTTCTACTCATGATATTTGTAGGTACTGCTATGGCCAATCCACACCCACAGTTTGTTTCATTGAATGAAATTTGTCCGGATATTAAAATTCAAATGAATTATTCTACTGCTGACAATTTCACCGGGACCATCGTGAGTGGATACAAGGCTCCCATTGCCTACCTGGCAGTGAACACAGCTCAAGCACTTTGCGAAGTTCAAAAAGAAGCTACTAAGCGCGGATACAGTCTCAAAATTTTTGACAGCTATCGTCCTGTGAAAGCGGTGAGCTTCTTTCAAAGCTGGGCCAAGGAGCCTGAGAATAATCCTTCAATAAAGGCCCTTTATTATCCACGTTACACACGTGAAGATTTATTTAAACTTGGATTTATCGCCACAAAATCCAGTCACTCTCGCGGAAGTGCTGTGGACTTAACACTTTGGGATCCAAAATCTGGAAAGAATCTTGATATGGGCAGTGGCTTTGATTATTTTGATGATATCGCTCATACAAATTCTAAACTTGTCACCCGTTCCCAAAATGCTAATCGCTTGCTTTTAAAAAACTTGATGGAAGAGCAGGGGTTTAAGAATTTTTCGCAGGAGTGGTGGCACTACTCTTTGAAGCCGGAGTTATTTCCGGAAGAGTATTTTGATTTTGATGTAGAGTAATCACTCTACATATTTGAGATCATAGTTGGCGTGCAAGTTATCCAACTCTTTCATGGAATTTCTCCAATAAATAAAGAGTAGAACTGGACTTGAGACAAGAATCATCAGACGAAAAAGAGTTTGCATAAAGGCCCCTTCTTGGACTGATCATGACACGAATGCTGTGTTAAGAAGGTTAGGATTTGATTAAGATGAAAACAAAGTACCTCTTTTTTTGGACCTTAATAGCTCTTGTGAGCTGCTCAAATCTAGCTTATCAGCCTTCATCTCAGAAATACTTCGATCCTTCTCAGTTCAAGCTTACTTATGAAGAGTTACAATTCCCCTCCAAGCAGGGCCCAAAACTGACAGGCTGGTTTTTTCCTGCGGCCACTAAAGAAGTGAAGGGAACAATTATCCAGTTTCATGGGAATGCTGAAAATATTTCTACTCACTTTCTATCTCTCGCCTGGGTTGTGTACGAGGGCTATAACCTTTTTACCTTTGATTATCAGAGCTATGGGAATTCTGAAGGTAAGGCCACTCAAGAAGGAACTTATCTTGATGCTCTGGCCGCTTTGGAAGAGGGATATGAGTTAAACCAAACTCGCGGTGGCAAAAAATTTGTGGTTTATGGGCAGAGTTTAGGTGGAAATATTTGTGCTCGGGCGTTGGTAGATTTCAAATACAAAGATAAAGTCACACTATTAGTTCAAGATTCCACCTTTTCATCTTACAAAAAGATCGCTTTAAATCGTGTGGCTTCGGTTTGGTTCCTCTGGCCCATCAGTCCTCTAGGATATTTTTTAGTTTCTGATGAGTACGCTTCGGCCAAAGTGATAAATAAAATCCGTACTCCAGTGCTGGTGATCGTGGGAAAAAAAGATTCTATTGTTCCAGAGAAATTCGGAAAACAGATCTACAAGCAGTTAAAATCAGAGAAGAAATGGTTGTGGAAATTTCCCGAAGGACGACACATCGATATTTTTGGTAGTCGCGATGGAGTGAACCACAAAAGATTTTTAGCATTAGTTGAGTCTTTACCTCCAATGTGATGCTGAATTTGCCTAGTATGTTTTTTGTCAGGTTTTGATTTCTTTACCGTATACTTAAATTAAGATTTTTGTTTAGACCTTATCAAGGATGATGAAAGGCCATGAACCCAGTCAAAAAAAGTCCAGTCGATGAGATTGGCAAACGGTCCTATCCAGCATTCAGTCGACTCAACGGCGAGCATCCCTTTAAAGAACAAGTTCCTCAAGGAAGAGTGGAGTATAAGGCCCGTTATAAGAAAGGTGGAAAAGTCTCTTTCTTCAATTTTGAGCTTGCCCGCGAAATGGGACTTCTTGCGAAAAATCATCCTGAAAAAATGAACCCTGAGTTAGAGAGAGAAATTCTCGAAACTTTCAGTCTTGTGATCATTAACGAATACGACGTCATAAATAACATTAAATTTCCTGAAGACGAAATTCATCCCCACACCTACATGGCAACTCGCTACCTTCAGTTGCAGCATCCAGATAAATCAGGTCGCACTTCAGGGGACGGGCGTACAGTGTGGAACGGAACTGTCCGTCACAATGGATTAACTTGGGACGTTTCAAGTTGCGGTACTGGTGGAACAAAACTTTCACCGGCCTGTAACATCAATAAAAAATTCTATCAAACTGGGGATCCTTCAATCTCTTACGGTTGCGGACTCTCAGAGGTTTCTGAAGGACTTGAGACTCTTTTCTTCTCAGAAGTTTTAGGTCGTAACGGATTTAAAACAGAAAGAGTTCTCGCTATAGTTGAATACGATAAGGGTCTAGGGATCAACATCCGTGCTAATCCAAATCTTATGCGTCCAAGTCATTTCTTTGGTCACTTAAAGCAAAATAATTTTCAAACTTTAAAGCAAGTGACTGACTATTACATCCATCGCCAAATTGAAAATAAGGCGTGGGAGCAGACGACTTTTAAAAATGATAAAGAAAAGTATTACTACCTGGCCTCCCAGGTGGCCCGTGAGTTTGCTGAAGTTTCGGCCAAATTTGAAGATGAATATATTTTCTGTTGGCTTGATTGGGACGGGGACAATATTTTGATGGATGGAGGAATTATCGACTACGGATCTATCCGTCAGTTTGGTCTCTTCCATGCTGAGTACCGCTATGATGATGTGCAAAGATATTCCACTACCATCTTAGAGCAAAGACAGAAAGCGAAGTACATTGTTCAGTGCTTTGCTCAAATTGCTGATTTCCTCACCACTGGTAAGAAAAAATCTTTATCTCATTTCCGTAGGCATCAGGTGCTCGAACAATTTGATAAGCATTTTGCTAATGCTAAGAATAGAAATCTTCTTCAGAAAATGGGCTTTAAGAAAAAACAACAAGACTTCCTTCTTCAGACCCAACTTCCTACAGTAACTAAATTTCGTAAGGTTTATAGCTATTTTGAAAGGGCCAAGTCTAAACGTGGTGTTTATAAAGTCGCAGACGGAATTAATCGTGATGCTATTTTCTGCATGAGAGATATCATGCGTGAATTGCCACAGATTTATCTCTCCCGAGAATCTCTTCTTTCTCCTGAAGATTTCACAGAAATCATTAAGTCTTCATACGCAAAAAGAACTGATCTTAAGCTCACCGTCATGAGAAAAAGACAGGTCAATCGCTTCCAAAATCTCTACATGAGCATGGTGAAAGCGGTGACTAAGGAGTACACCCAGTCTCAAGGCCAATTTTTGCTTGAACTCACTATGAGATCTTCGGTTATCAATCGCTATGATCGTGTAACTGGGGATTCCATTACGTATATTGTGGATAAAGTACAAAAGCTGCGTCCGAAGTTAAGTCATGATGAGCTCTATCAATTGGCACAGCAATTTGCCACTTATCAGGACCTAGACCCAGATCAAAAAAATGTGACAACTATCATTGCACCCAGACATAAAACCATCATGAAAGGGTTTTATTCGATTGTACGGGACTGTCGTGAGGGGCTATGAAACTTGTCCTCTACAGCGGTGGAGACGAGGAGGATAATCTTCAACTTGATCGGGCCTTTATCGATCTGTTGGGAAAGAAAAATCCCGTTGTAACCTTTATTCCGTCCTCATCTTATCTCTCAGAGCAAGAGTTCAAGTCTTTTGTCCGTCATTACTCTAAATTTAAGATTACTAGGTTCATTCATTTTCCCGTGGATGTGCCCTTTGACCGAATTCTCTTCCAGGAAGTGATGAGAAGTGACGCCATTCATCTGGCAGGCGGGAATACTTTTTATTTTTTAAACTCACTCCGAAAATCAAAACTTATTAAAGAGCTCAGAACTTTTGTCCAAAAGGGTGGTCTTCTTACCGGACTTTCTGCTGGGGCCATTCTCATGACCGAAAATGTGGAGATGGCGGCCAATCCTCAGTTTGACCGGGATGAAAACTCTGTGAATATTTCTAATTTGAGTGCACTTAATCTTGTTGATTTTGCTTTCTTTCCTCATTTCAAAAACTCTGCCCGCTACGACACCTTCTTTAAAAAATTTACCCGTGATACCAAGAAAGTTATATACGCCTGTCCTGACGGTGCCGGACTTGTGGTGAGTGGGGCAGAATTAAGATTTGTAGGTTCTTGCTACGCTTTCTCTAACGGTCATAAGTTTTCAATCAACTAGTCTGGTAAATCTATTTCAAGATAGAGTGGAATGTGATCGGAGAGTTTTCTCCAATGAGCATCTTTGAGTGGAATGGCCTTAGTGGCTGAGAGTTTATGTAAAAATATGCGGTCAAGAGAAAGCATAGGCATAAATGAAGGGAAGGTCAGAGGAAATTTTCCATGCAAAGTTTTGAAAGCTTCTTTGGCACCCAATTCTTTTTCAATCATGGGGCTTATTTTCTTATTCCAGTCATTAAAATCTCCCACCAAAATAAAAGGCAGGTCTTTATCTGGAAGTAAGTTATCAATGATCATCCGGGCCTGTTTATTCCGTCCATTTTGAGTCAGATCGAGATGGGTATTGGCCAAAAGAATCTGCTGACCAGTTTCAGGAATAAGAATAGTCGTGCGCAAAAGCCCACGCTGCTCGAGACGATTTGTTGAGATGGTGAGATTAGAAAAATCAATGATAGGAAACTTACTTAAAATCGCATTCCCGTGATGTCCATCCGGGTAAACTGCATTTTTACCGTAGGAGAAGTGAGGCCAAATGGTATCGGCTAAATATTCAAACTGGATGGCCGTTTTCCAATCATCAGGACACCATTCAGAATCTTTATGATCACCCTGAACTTCTTGCAAAAATAAAATGTCAGCGTTCATTGCACGAAGAGCATTACGGATTTCACGCAGGACAAACTCCGTGTTACCAATAGTAAAGCCTTTATGAATATTGTAAGAAAGAATACGCAACTTCATATTAAAACCAATACCTAAAAATAAAATACATTCCTGACATTATTTTATCCCAAAGTGAACGCTGCCTTAAGCTCTCAAAGCTTAAGGCCTCTAAGTTTTTAACTGAAGACTCAAAATGATCTTCAATCATCTTTAAATTCACTTTATCTTGGATCGCTAAATCCACTTCTAAATCATGCATCAGACTTCGGTGGTTCAAATTGGACGATCCCACCGTGACCCATTCATCAATGATATAGTTTTTTGCATGAAGAACTGTATCAGTATATTGGAAAACTTTGACACCTGATTTTATCAGGAAAGGGTAATAAAAGTATTGGAGCGTACGGAAAAGCTCAACATCTGTCTTGGAAGCGATCAAGAGTCGTACATCGACTCCGCGCTTAGCCGCCCTGGCCAGGCCCATGACCAGTTTGCGCTCAGGGATAAAATAAGGAGTCATTAGCCAAATACGTTTTTTTGATTTGAAAATTCTTTGGTTAAAATTTTTATTAAAATAGCGCCTCATAAAAAGAGTGTTGTTGAGCCTTAAAGGTGAGAATCGCCAACTGGGGAGTTTGAGTGAACGGATTTTTTTGCGATATTGGTAGAAATCCGTGATCTTCCAGTTTTTTTTAAAATTGAGTACAGCAAATTTTACCTGATCTCCAGTGACTCTCACACCCATATCTTTCCAGGGCTTGTGATCAGATTTCAGGGTATGTTCAACGGTCACATTAAAGCTTCCCACATACATGATGGTTTCATCTATGGTGAAGATTTTACGGTGGTCCCGCTTATTGAGTTTAATGAGACGGTTAATAAGCCAGTAAATTTTTTTTGTAAATGTCAGCTGACCATAATAAGGATGCACAAAGGGGAGCGGATTGTAGACCTTGACTGCTAAGTGGTTTTTTAAAAATTCACCATAAAGAAAATCAAAGAAGCGATGACTTCCCATACCATCCACAATCACTTCAACTTTTACTCCGCGAGCATGTGCCGCAATGAGATGGTGAGCAACTTCTCTCCCTAAAAGATCGTCGTTAAACATATAAACTTCAATCGTGATGGAACTCTTAGCACTTTGAATATCTTTTAAGATCCGATCAAAATAGTGATCGCCATCTAAAAAGACCTCTTCAGTGTTCCAGGAAGTAAGCATAGTGCTCTGTTCGGAATATCCAGGGGATATTAAAGTCGACGCCATTAGTCGGGTTAGGTAATACTCCTAAACCTTCTCGAGATAAATAACGATAAAGAGGTAACTAAACATAGAGATCATGAATGGCACTTACCAAAGAAGTATTCTTCAACCTGGTTAAATCAGCAAACGCTTCTGGCGTGAGTGATATCCATCTGCGAACTGACGAGAAGCCAAGCTTTCGTCTGCGCGGAGACCTGGTCCAAGTCAAACTTGAACCTATTACTAATGAAGATTTAAAACTTGTTTGTAATATCATGATCAAGGATACCGATGTCTTAAAAAATCTTGATAAGATTAAAGAGCATGATGGATCCTTCTCTGTGCCTAATGTCTGCCGTGTCCGTTACAATCTTATGCGCTATCAGGGGAAAATTGGTCTTATTCTCCGTCTGATTAGTGATAAGGTTCCGACGACTGAAGAACTTAAGCTACCTGCAGTTATTAATAAAATTGCTGGAGCCAATGCTGGACTCGTTCTAGTCACTGGTGCAACTGGCTCTGGGAAAAGTTCTACTCTGGCAGCGATGATTAATTTTATCAATCGTACTGAAGCTGTTCACATCCTGACCCTTGAAGATCCCGTTGAATATGTACATGCTCCTCTGAAGGCGAGAATTACTCAGCGTGAAATTGGCGCAGATACATCGGACTTTGCCTCGGCCTTAAGATCTGCACTAAGACAAGATCCAGATATTATATTGATCGGAGAAATGCGGGACGCTGAAACAATTTCGATTGCTCTAAAAGCTGCGGAAACTGGTCACTTAGTTTTTGGAACAGTCCATACTACCGATGCTCTTAGTACCATCGGCCGGTTGATTTCCATGTTTCCTCCTGAGGAGCAAGCAGTGGTGAGAACAAGAATTGCAGACAACCTTCACGCCACAGTTTCTCAGCGACTACTCAAAACGGTGGATGGAAAGGGACGAGTTGCGGCCCAGGAAATCATGATTAATAATCCCGGTATTCGCGAATCCATTCTGGATCCTCATAAGATCAAAGAAATTTATATGTACATCGAGAAAGGAAAGAACACTTCTGGTGCACAGAGTTTTGATCAGCACATTACTAAGCTTTTTAAAGACGGACTGATTTCCAAAGAAGAGGCCCGTTCTAATGCCTCTAAGCCTGAAGATTTTGAAAGAAATCTCATGTTCGGTGATGATCAAACTGAGGAATAGTTTTGCTTTTACTCAGCGGCCTTTGGTATGATGATCCCTAATAAAGGTCATTTATGAATTTAGCATTTCGTCATTATTATTGGCGCTGGATTAAAAATTTAATATTCCTCTTCGTTCTCTTCGCCCTCCTGCTCACTGTGGCCAGAGCTGGCTTTGCTTTAATCTTCGGAGATAAAAAAGTTCTTCTTGCAAATCTCCCTCTACTCACCCAGGCGATGTTCTTGGGGCTGCGCTTTGATCTTATTCCCTTGGCCTACATAAACGCTTTGCCTTTCATCTTGCTCCACATCTTGTATTTTATCCGAGGAAAGTGGGTCATCAAGGTTGGGCGATTTGTTATCGTGAGTTTAATTTGTTTGGGATATTTGGCCCTCCTTTGGCTTTATATTTTTGACTATGCTTTTTATTCTTATTACCAAGATCATTTAAATATTCTCTTCTTTGGTTTTTTTGAAGACGATACAACGGCCGTGCTGCTTTCAGTTTGGAAAAACTATAACCTCATTCTGTGGCTCTCTGTCTTAGCTTTAGTCCATTATAGTTTTTACCGCTTCGTGAAATTTGTTTTCTCACCCTTTGACTTCGATATGAAGGTGCCCAAATTAGATTATAAAGTTTTCTTAGTCTTTGTGTTTGGCTTAGTCGCTATCACGTTCTTGGGACGTGGCAACTTTGCACGTCTTCCACTATCATTTGAAGATGCTCACATTAGTCATGATGAATTTATGAATGAGCTATCATTCAACGGAGTGATTACACTTAATCGCGCTTT
This sequence comes from Bacteriovorax stolpii, assembly GCA_945890905.1. Lineage (GTDB taxonomy): Bacteria > Bdellovibrionota > Bacteriovoracia > Bacteriovoracales > Bacteriovoracaceae > Peredibacter. The sequence continues at coordinate 10,947 of CAMDDI010000018.1, read as the reverse complement.
AAAAATCCGTAAGACTTATGGGAAAGATCAATTCGATTATTTAAAAAATTACGGGTATGAAAATTGGCAAAAAGCTTATCTTGATGCCTTTAACATAAATCCGCAGACCCGTTTAGTTGAAAGCTTAAACGCTCGGACGCCAAAGAATGACTTCATCAATAAATCAGCTCCTCATGTGGTCCTGGTAGTTATGGAGAGTTTTGGAAGTTATTGGAATGATCAAAATGGGCCAGAATTTCAAATTTTTGGGGAACTTAAAAAGCATTTAGACAGCGGAGTGCTTTTTAAAAATTTCTTACCCGCTGAAAATGGAACTATTGGAAGTATTGTTTCTGTGGCCAGCTCCCAAGTCATTCGTCCTGGTTCGCGATTTTTGTCAGAGTCCGAGTTTCTTAAAACCTATATTCAATCTTCAGGTAACTTGCCCTATAAAGATGCCGGTTATGATACTCACTTTGTCTATGGAGGCAAACTCGGTTGGCGAGATATCGGAACATTCTTAGCAAGACAGAAATATGGCAATCTTTGGGGAGCCGATGAAATTAAAGAGTCCATGCCAGAACTTAATAATTTAACTGCTAGAGAGTTAGGAAATGAGTGGGGAATCTTCGATGAGTATCTTTATTCATTTATCGATGAACAGCTTCGAACTGCTTCAAGACCTCAGTTTTTTTTGGTTCTTTCTACTTCTAATCATCCACCTTTTGAATATCCAACTTCGTATACTCCACTGACAGTAAATCTCACAAAAGAAACCATGGAAAAGATCACCGTTGATAAGGATCTGGCCATGAAGAGATTCCTTGGATTGCAATATGCCAATCAAAAAGTGGGTGAGTTTATTTCCAGAATTCAAACAGGTGATCAAAAAAATAACACAATTGTCGCACTAACAGGAGATCACAGTTATTGGATTGCTAAAGGTGTGGGACTTGAGCAGGAGTTTAAGCGCTTTTCTGTGCCATTTTTGATCTGCGCGCCAAATGCTTATTTACCAAAACAAATTGATACTTCAAAGTTTGGATCCCATGAAGATATATTTCCCTCTCTCTATCATCTCTCTCTGTCAGATCGACCTTATATAAAGTTAGGAGAGGATCTTTTCTCGGAAGAGGGCCACGCTATGAATAGCTCGGGCATCGTTGCCAATAAGTTTGGAGCTTACCACAATGATCAATTCTGGAAATGGAAAAATTTAGACCAGCAAATTCTTGAGCCAACTGAACTGACACCAGAACTTTTGAAACTAAAAAATCATTCTCTGGGACTAATCAGTATTACTGATTTGTACTTGAAGGAAGAAAAGCAGAGTAAGCCGACTGACGCAAAAAATGATCGGCCATAACAACTTTGGCCATGGCCTCAACCACTGGGATCACTCTAGGAAGTATACAAGGGTCATGTCTTCCATCTTGGGCCTTCTTTCCAACTGTTGACGGAGCTTTGAAAATCAGTTTGAGATTAATTTCTTCGCCATTTGAAATCCCACCTTCCATCCCACCAAAGTTTTTCTTATCTTGAGAAATTTCAGATCCTAATTTATGAGCGAAGTTCAAACCTTCCCCCAAAGTAAATCCGACACAAGCTGGCAGAGAGAGCATGGCCTTGGCCAAATCAGCTTTAAGTTTATCAAAGACTGGCTCACCTAGAGCAGCAGGTGCTCCTAAAACAGAGAGATGGACAATTCCACCCGCAGATTCGCCTTTAATTTTGCAATCTCTCAAAAAAGAAATCACTTCCTTAGTCATTTGAGGATCTGGAATATTAATCTCCCCACGATCAACATTGTGATCTTGAGGAGTAGTAGATATTTTAAAATGGGCCACTTGTTCAATGTAGGCGTAGAAGCTAACTTTAGTTAAAATAAGCCCTGCAAAGTATCCTGCAATGACCCGTGCGAGAGTTTCTCTTCCTGATGCCCGTCCACCACCGCGATGATCACGGATGCCAAACTTTTTCATGGTGGTCTCGTCGGCGTGACCCGGGCGATAACTATCTTTGAGGGCGGCATAATCCTGACTCTGTTGATTAGTGTTTCTGACAATCACCGTGATAGGAGTGCCCAGAGTTTTATTTTCAAAAACTCCCGAGAGAATTTCCGGCAGATCTTCTTCCTTGCGTCCAGTGTGCACTTCGTGCTGTCCTGGAGCTCTTCGCTTGAGTTCAGCTTTAAGGTTATCGATATTAATTGTTACACCTGCGGGCATGCCATCAATGACTACACCTAAGGCTTCTCCATGAGATTCTCCAAAAGTCGTCATCTTGAACATCTGTCCAAAGCTATTGCCAGGCATGAGTTAACCTTTGAAAAAAGGATTGAGAAAAAGTTTCAACCGAATTTGGAGGAAGTGAAATCAAATCTTCCACACTGGTATAAGTTTCTGCATTAATCCCACAAGGATTGAGTACTTTTAGGGCCGCACTCATTTGCGTATCATGCTTTAAGTTTAAGGCCATACCGTGAAAAGTTGTGAGCTTCTCAATGGCAATTCCCATTGAGGCCAGTTTTTGATTTTGATGCCACAAACCCAAGAGTGCATTTTCGGTAGTGAGATGATGAAGTCCCCAATCGTTTAAAACACTTTTTGAAACCCCCAAAATGTCATCAATCATTTTTGAAAGGGAAAGTGTGTGTGGATTAAGTTTAACTATGGGATAAAAAATAAACTGACCAGAATGATGAAAAGTTAGCCCTCCACCGCGCTCAATTTGATAGAACGGAAAAGGTAACTTCGAAGCATCTTCTTTTTTAAACTCAATAAGATTAAAATCTTGACCCTTCTTTGGCTTCTGCAAACCACGTCCATTAGTGAATAAATGGGGATGACTACAGGCCACAAAGACTCGCATGCGAGGAAAATTCTGCAAGATGGTAAGAGCATGTCTTTGAAAAGCATGTGACTCAGAATAATTCCAGTTCCATTTTGTCACAAGTACTGTGCGCTCATCTAGTTGAGAGAGATCATTTGAGAGTAAGGAGTAATCTGAGAGATTTGTTTGAGATAGCAGTGAACTCATCATATTTAGACTTTTTGTTCTACATAGTCCAAAAAGTCAGCGGCCTTATAAGAACTTCGGACTAGTGGTCCAGAAGCGACAAACTTAAAGCCCATTTTTAAGGCCATACGTTTGAGTTCATCAAATTCAGCAGGAGTATAAAAGCGCTCAACGTTGAGGTGACGCTTACTTGGCTGCAGGTACTGACCGAATGTGACGATGTCCACGTCAGCTGCTCTCAAGTCTTCTAGAGTTTCTTGAAGCTCTGACCAAGTCTCGCCAAGACCCACCATAATGGAAGTTTTGGTTTGAATATGAGGATAGTGAGTTTTATAAAACTTTAGACATTCAATGGTGCGCTCATATCCTGCTCGTGGATCTCGGACTGGATGAGTGAGCCGTTTAACTGTTTCCACATTCTGTGCCACTACAAAAGGATTTGAGCGCGCCAGCAAATGCATTCGATCCTTATCTCCAGCAAAATCTGGAATCAAGACTTCAACTTTAGTTTCTGGATGATCTAGATGTACACGATCAACAACCGCTGCAAAATGTCCCGCTCCATGATCTTCAAGATCATCCCGGTCTACACTTGTAATCACCACGTAACGAAGATTCATTGTACCCACCATCTTTGAAGTATTCTCAACTTCCAGATGGTTAACAAAGCCTTTAGGATTTCCCGTTTTTACATGACAAAATTTACAGGCGCGAGTGCAAGTATCACCCAAGATCATAACTGTGGCAGTGCGGGCACTCCAGCATTCAGATATATTGGGACACTTGGCTTCTTCACAAACAGTTGAGAGACCTTTCTCACGTAGGTTATTGCGGATATCGCTGAAGTCATCACCAGTTGGTAATTTAACTTTCAGCCATTCAGGCTTTCGCTGGTAGTTGTCTTTGTCAAAATAGGTTACGGCCATGAGACTTATTTATCACAAGCAGAGCATTAAAGCCAAAAGGAGATGAGGTTATCGGAAAGTTTAAGTTGTTGAATTTTCAAGAATCAGAGGGGGATTATAAAACATTCTTCAAGGCGTGGAGTGAGGTTGATCCTCTGATAAGAGCTAAAAACAGGATCATTTCTCTTGAGTTCTACCCAGTAAGTGCGCTCATTTGAACTGACTTCAAGTAACCGGGATTGGTGCTTGAGATGAACTTTGGACACCGTAAATTCTGGTCCATGAAAATTCCAAGCGTTTTGCGGAATGACCAGGAGAGCTTCCTCGATTTCAGAAACATAATTTGTGTTCCATTCTCCCCATGGGGTCTGCCAGTAATTTTGATTAAATTTTATGGGAAGAAAATTTTGATAACCCATATATTGAGCTACAAAAAGATTCTTAGGATGAAAGAGAATGTTTTCTGGAGTATCTACCTGCTCCCATTTTCCAAAGTTTAAAATCCCCATTCGATGAGAAAATTCTTGAGCGTCTTGCAAATCATGTGTAACCCAAACCACGGAAGTTTGCTGATTCTTTAAGTATTGAAAAAGGCTTTTAAGTATATCTTTGCGGGTAAATGGATCTAAATGAGAGAAAGGCTCATCTAGAAGCAAAACCTGAGGCTTATTGATAAGTTCACTGGCCATCATGACTTTCTGTTTTTGACCGGCTGAGAGTTCGGATAAATTTTGTCTAAGTTGAAAAGTAAATTCAAAAATATCAGCCAGATCCCTAGAAAGTTGAACTTTTTTATCGAGCTCAATATCTAGAGTTACTTCTCTTATCAAAAACTGTTGCACATTCTGATCAATGACCACTTCTTTTGTTTTAAAGAGGTGAACTGATGAGCGCAGCTCTGGGTGATTTAAAATGGTATTGAGCAGAGTTGTTTTACCACTTCCATTTGGGCCTAATACTGCGAAAATTTCAGAGGGACCCAGAGTGAAATCAATGCCGTGGAGGCCTGCGATTCCGCGGTGATCAAATTTAACCGAAATATCTTTAAGAGAAATCATGGACTTTTCTTTATCACCAGAAGAAGTCCTCCGAAAAGTAGTAAAATACCGATGAAGCGAGGAACTGTCAGAGTATTAACCGGAAGTCCAAGCATCCCATAGTGATCGATGACTACAGACATCACAAGCTGACCTGTAACAAAGGCCGCAATCATCGTGGTGGTCCCGATGCGTGGGACAAAAAACACCGAGGAGACTACAAACAAAGCACCTAATGCTCCTCCGAGAAAAACATAAGGGGAAGCTGAGGGGAGTCGCTTAAACTCTTCCACTGGAAAACCTTTAATTAAAAGCAAGATCAGAAGTGCAAGAGTTCCAGTTGCAAATGATATGAAAGCGGCCAAATAGGGGTTCTGAGTAAGGCGTGAGAGTTCACCATTAATGCTTGCCTGAATAGGCATGAGGGCACCAATAATAACCGCTATAGTAATGAGACCAAAAATCATAATCGACCTCAAAATGAAAATATGCTTCAATAAGCTTACAATTTTCAGAGGCAAAGGTAAATATGACGCTCACTCAACTTAATTACATTTTGGCAGTAGACCGTTGTCGTAACTTCGCTCAGGCCGCCAAGGAATGCTTTGTAACTCAACCCACCTTGAGTATGCAGATTCATAAGCTTGAAGATTATTTGCAAATAACAGTGTTTGATCGTCAGAAAACTCCTGTGGAACCAACTCCAATGGGGAAGAAAGTTTTGGAATATGCCCGGAAAGTCATGATCGGAGCAAATGAACTTGAAGAACTTTCAAAATCTCTGCGTGGTGAAGTTTCTGGCGAATATATTTTAGGAGTGATACCTACACTTGCTCCCTATATCCTACCACTCTTCGTGCAGAAATTTGTCGATCAGCATCCGCAAGTGGAACTTAAAATCTATGAATATCAAACAGACGAAATCATCCGGGCCCTCAAAGAAGGCAAAATTGATGGGGCCATACTTGCAACTCCATTAGACGTAAAAGAATTGGTCGAGCAACATTTGTTCTATGAGCCTTTTAAAATATTTCTCTCCCCAACTCATGCCCTATTGAAGAAAAAAAATCTCGATGAAAAAGACCTCGACCTTGCTGAGGCTTGGCTTCTGAAAGAAGGTCACTGTCTGAGGGCCCAGGCCTTGCAATTATGTCAGTATCGTAAAACTGGTGGGAAGCATCTCTTCTTTGAGGCTGGAAGTTTAGAGACACTCATTAACATGGTGAAATCTTCTTCTGGATTTACGGTGTTACCTTATTTGTCTTGTCTGAATTTATCCGCCATAGATGAAAAGCTTTTGCGTGATTTTAAAGGCCAGACTCCAGTGCGTGATATCAGTTTTGTGAGTGGCCCACATTCTATGAAAAAATCAATTGAGAAAGCACTCATGAAAGTTGTGTCAGAAACCTTGCCCAAAGAATTAAAAAAGACTCCAGCGAAATCAGAAGTTCTACCTATTCACTAAGAACGACTGTGGACTTCTTTGATCTGCGCATGAAATAGAAAGATTCAATAGTGTACCAACCGAGTGCAATCCAAATAAGAAAGAAGGCGTATAGCTTATCCTCACTGAGTGGCTCTTGGAGTACATAGAGGCCACATATAAACTTTAAACTGGGGGAGAGGTATTGAATAAAGCCTAGTGTTTGAAGTGGAAGTCTTTTAGCACTATAGGCAAAGAGGACTAAAGGTAGACAGGTTACAATTCCCGATAAGGTTAAAACCCAAATTTTCCACTGAGGAAGGATCTCGCCAATACTTAAGGGCGTGGTGTCTTGATAGAACCAATAAATCAAAACCGGGATCACCATTACACAAGTTTCAAAAGTTAAACCGTCCAAAGATCCTACCTGGGCCATTTTTCTAATCAGTCCATACAAAGCAAAAGTTATGGAGAGGGTTAAGGCAAGCCAAGGAAAGTGATCCAAGTTCTGAGAGGCAATAAAAATCATGCTAAGAACTGCTAATGCAATTGAGGGCCACTGAGTAATACGGATTTTTTCTTTTAGTATCACCCAACCCATAAATACATTGATCAGAGGATTGAGGAAGTATCCCATGCTTGCTTCTAAGACTTTGCCGATGTTTATAGCATAAATATAAAGCAGCCAATTCGTAGAGATAAGAATAGCTGAAATGATTAAGAGAATTCTCGTCTTTGGTGTTTTCCAAATTTCTTTGAGCTTAGGAAAATCTCGGCGAAATCCCATGATGAGCATGAGAGTGATAAACGAAGCAAGAAGTCTGTGACCAAATAGATCCCATGCACCCACTTCTGAAAACAATTTCCAATAGAGGGGGAAAAGTCCCCAAAATGAAAAAGCAAGGATGGCAGATAAATGGGCCGAAGAAATATTCATAGCTACCTAAGATTAAATTCCGTCTTGATTCTATAGGCAAACCAGATGGCAAAGAGAGTGGCCGTAATACATATATATCCCACTACATTATAGTTGGTGAGTGTTCCAGCAGCAGTGGCCCCAATTATGAGACCTGCAAGTTGAGAAGCGGCACCGGAAGAAAGTTGACGTGCAGAATTCTCAAGGCTCATAAATGTCCCACGGTCTTGAGGCTTTACTACCGCACTCACTAGGGTCATAGCAGGAATGAAGCGACTAGAACCAAACATGGTAAATGTCGTAGTTGAGATAAGGGCCAGCCACAAAGGAACCGGAGGTAAATTGGTCATAAAATAGATGGGTAAAACGGAAATGATGGCCACGGTTCGAAACACCTTGAAGCTACCCACTTTGTCGCAGAGTTTTCCCACGATGCGGGCCGTGATAATGGTACACATTCCACCGAAGAGATAAATAAATGGCAATTCTGATTCTAAGAGACCTACATTTCTCACCATGTAGGGAGAAATGAAGGGGATCACCATAAATATTCCAAATCCCAGAGTACTTGTGAGCAGGAAGCTCATCAAATAATCTTTCTGAACAAGAATATGTTTAAAGTTATTGAGATTATCTTTAAAAGACTTTTTCTCAACTCGAGCGTGAACATGAGGAAGAATAAAATAGGACATAATCCAAAAAATCACTCCTAAGATGCAAATAAAGTAAAAGGACCAATGCCAATCAAAGATATTGGCAATGTAGAGTCCAATAGGGATTCCCACCACACTTGAAACCGAGAACGCCGACATGACTACACCCATGGCAGAGCCGCGACGTTCAAAAGGAATGAGATCTGCCACTAATGAAAGTACACAAGCATTTAGGATGCCACCGAAAGCACCGGCCACAATTCTCGCTATAAGAAGAGTAGTGAAATTTGTGGAAATACCACATAGATAAGTTCCTACGATAAACCCTGTGAAGTTAAACAGAAGAAAGGTCTTGCGGTCAAAATGATCCGCATAAAGTGCTCCCAGAAATCCAACGATGCCTGCACTGAATGTATAGGCCGAAACCAGAGTTGAAAATTCTACTGGAGAGATCTGAAACACACGCATAAAGCGCGGACCCAAAGGCATCATTATGACAAAATCCATGATATGGACAACTTGAATGGCAGCTAAAATCAAAACGTAGTATCTCTCTTTTCGAAGAGTGTCTTTGAGTTCAGAGGTTATGACGTTATCCATATTGTTAGTTTAATCCTACGACATCTGACATTTTTGAGCTGTTATCATCCAAGGTTTCTAGAGAGGCGACTGAATTCACACAGTGATCAATCATTGATACTGCGGCCGGATGATGATTCCCTGAATTTTTTGTGCCACCAAAAGGAAGTCTTGCGGTTGCACCTACAGTGGATCGGTTCAGGTTAATGAGGCCAGCATCGATATCTTGCAAGCATTTCTGATAGATGCTGTTATCGCGAGTAAATACGGAAGCCGCTAAACCATAATCTGTGCAATTAGCGATATGAATGGCCTCATCAATGTCGTCATAGGGAACAAAGAAACAGTTAGGTCCAAATATTTCTTCTTGGATAAACTTTCCTTTAAGGTTTGGTTTGTTTGCATAGTGAATAGAAGGCGAGACATAATATCCTTCATAACCCACATCTAATTTTTTTGCTGCTACAATTTCTTCAGCACCTTCTCGCTTACCTGCTTCGCAAAAATCAAAATATAAATTTTGAGCATGTTCATCGATGAGTGGACCCATAAAAGCTTCTGGAGTCGAGAGTATGGGATGCCCAACGCGAATTCTTTCAGTCACAGCTTTAAACTGAGAAATAAATTCTTGCTCAATCTTACGATGCACTAAAATCATGGAAGTGGAAGTACATCGCTGACCTGAAGTGAGAAATGAGGCCCGCAAAAGCTCCGGAAGAGCATGAGAGATATTTGTATCATGATGAATGATAGTTGAGTTCTTTCCACCTAATTCTAAGGCCACAAGTTTACCAAGATCCTTGTAAGTGCTCTCAAGAATTTTTAAGCCCACACCTCGGGAGCCAGTGAAAAAGACTCCTTTGATACGCTTATCTCCCGTGATCTGAGAGGCCGTATGACCTGTACCATTGATAAAGTTAATGACTCCAGGAGGAAATCCGGCAGAATCAAAACATTCCATCATGAGTTGAGCAGAATAAATGGTCTTCTCTGATGGCTTAAAGATTACAGAGTTTCCAGCTAAGAGTGCTGAGAGAATTTGTCCATTGGCCAAATGGCAGGGGAAATTAAAGGGGCCGATGACAAAGCAAGGTCCCAGTGGCTTGTATACAACGTGACCATCAATTTTTGGCATCACGTCTTTGATAGTTTCTTGTCGGATGCGCTCATAAGAATCTGTGATCGTAACTGTCACTTTTGAATCAAGTGCGGCCGCTTCGGTTAAGGCTTCCCAAAGTGGTTTGCCCACTTCTAGAGCTAAGGCCATGGCGATATCATTTTTTTTGGCCCGGACTGCCTCTTGATATTTTTTAAGGTATCCAATGCGCTCATCAAAGCTGAGCTTCCTCCAAGTTTCAAAACCTTTCTGGGCTGATTCAATCACCCCATCAACATGGGAATGGAAAGATCCAGCAGTCCATAGAGTTCTTTTTAAATCCGCAGGACATTTCTTGAATATTTTTTCTTGAGCACTTGAGAGATCCGTTAGACCTTGAGGGTGAGTGAATCGACCATTAAAATAGTCACCTTTGAGAGTCATTTGCATAAGTCATCCTTATCTTAAATTCCTCATCATGATACCGCCATTTAAGGAATTATCCCACCATTTACTCGGAGAGTTATGTGAGTTCGTTCTTCTCAAATGCCTAGGTTCTGATAAAATTCTTCAAAGGGGTTCTTATGACGAATGAAACTTTACCAAGTTTGTTGGATAAAATGTGGAAGGACTACGTGGGGATTAATCCCTTGGCCCTCAAGATCCATGACCTTTTAGTGAGTGAAGGTGAGGTGATCGCCAACGATCATATTGCTCTGAGAACATTCAATCATCCCCGGGTCGGAATTGATACAATTGCAGCTCCTTTTCTAAAAAATGGATATATTTACAAAGGTGATTATCACTTTCCTGAAAAAAAGCTTTATGCCAAACACTATGAGCATACGGATCTTAACCAGCCAAAAATTTTTATCTCTGAACTTAAACTAGAAGAATTCTCACCATCGCTTCAAGCAGTAGTGACTCATCTTGTTGATCAAATTCCTGCAGGTGCTGAAAATAAGTTTGATTTCGTCTCATCGGGAAGACCTTGGAAGGTGAGTTCAAAAATCTATCACGACCTTATGAAAGAGAGTGATTACGCAGCTTGGGTGGCAGCCTTTGGCTATCGTCCTAACCATTTCACCGTCTTTATCAATCATTTGAAAAGCTTTTCAGACATTCACATTCTTAATGATTACTTAAAGGGCAAAGGTTTTAAACTCAATGCCTCTGGCGGAGAAGTGAAGGGTTCTAAGGAAGTTTATCTTGAGCAGTCTTCTACCCTGGCCAATAATATTGAAGTTCAATTCGATGATACAACTCTCACCATACCTGCCTGCTATTATGAATTTGCAAAGCGATATCCACTCAGCAGTGGTGAGCTTTATCAAGGGTTTG
>CAMDDI010000017.1 GCA_945890905.1 Bacteriovorax stolpii | reverse complement strand
GTTTGAAAGACTCCGGTGCTTTTCCTGCACGGATAAAAGCATCAAGCTTAATTCCGTTATCACGCTTTATTATCGGCACTAGATTTAAATCGGCCACTTCAAGATCCATACATATATCAGGGGAACAGGGTTTAATGACCGTGATCCCTGAAGCAGGAAGCGCGTCATCTCGGTCCCGATTAATAACTCTCATGAAGGTTTCTTTCATAATGGCATTGTCATGAAGTTCAAGAAGAACTGAGTTCCCAAGAATTAAAATACGCTTAAAAAATCCTTGAAGATCTTTGTGTTTTTCGAGGTAACGCCGAGTCTCCACTGTTCTCGTAGTACTTGCTACATAAATCGTATTGTTCTCATTGGCCTTCAGATAAGGATTTTGCTCACGCCCATCTCTTTGCTCATACTTTAGAAGAATGATTTCTGAATCATGCTCAACATCTACTCCAGTAGGATAGGTTTCATTTCGATTAACAAACATTCTTTGAAATTCATTTTGTAGCTCTCGTGTAAGTGGCTCGAGTTTTCCTGTGATCGGTTCCCAATCGTCACTCTCCGAAAGATGTACAGAACTCACTTTAATCCCGATACGATCGAGAAAATTAAAGCTCATTTTACGGCGACCTAAAGCAAAACTTTCAAAAATATTCGGGTCAGTGTAACCAGCTACTGGTTCGAGATAAAAAAAGACGCGCTTAAGACGGCAGTCTTTCATGTATTCATGTGGAATCACCGGAACACGTTGAACAAGAGAAGTATGAAATCTTGCCATCCCAATACTGGCCCCAGCATCCATAATAATCTTGGCAATTCCTCCTGCGAGAAATCCAATGCCTTCAACGTTTGATTTAACTTCGGGGACTTCTGTGAGGGGTAAAAAGAGAGGAAAAGGCACAGTTCCATCCCCTGTTCCGTAGGTCTCGGAAAAGGTTCTGGCCTGGATGGCGCCGGAGATTTTGCTCTTATTCCCACATCCCTGGGCCCACAGGATAAACGTGAAGATAAATAAAAAACTCTTGATCACAAAAATGCCCCTAAGTCATTATAATAACTATGTTTTCTATATTATACGCCTTGCGTATAGAAGATAACAGGGTTCCTGTCCTTTTTACATAGCAGCAAGTCAAATCTTCACACCGTAACACAATGCATTATAAAATACACCTCACAACGACTTTGGAGAAAGACAGAATGAAGTTTGGTTTTACCGCTCTATTATTGGCCGCAAGTTTTGGCAGTTTTGCCCAAACTTGGAAGACCCTTCCAAAGGGTGTTCGTATTGTTGGGTACAGAAATGTTACGACTTCAAAGATCAATTCCAACTTCAATCAATTCCGTTCTGAAGCCTCGTTAGGAGGTTCATTTAAAGTAGACGCTGCTTCTCTTGCACTACCAAAAGTCGGAGTGAGTGATGCTGTTTATAACAATCTAGTAGTAGGTGAATTTAAAGTCGATGCCCAGGCCCAGGCGCAAGTTCATGGTACTGGTTTTGGTTACGGGCTCACTGACCGGGTGATGTTCTACGGAGAGCTCGCTTATTATAACGTTCAAGTGAAGGCAAATATCAAACGAGTTTCGGGAAATACTTACGCTCAGGCAGCTGACCTTGCCCGCTCAGGAAGTTATGCCGATCAAGTAGCGGCGAACAGTTTGAAGAGTCTTATCGATGCTGATGAGAAAAGTGTTCAGTCTGTGGTGACCAATTACTATGGCTATAAGCCTATTGGAAACTGGCAAGGAAGTGGTTACGGCGATATGGAAACAGGACTAATGGCCAATGTAGTAGATCACTCTTCATGGGGAGTGCTGGTTTATCCCGGTGTAATTCTTCCAACGGGCCGTCAAGATGATCCAAACATTTTGCAAGACATGGGTTTTGGTGATGGTCAGTTCGATTTATTTACTGAATTTGCTACGGGATACATTTATAACGATTATCTCAAAATGGGGACAACTCTTCGCTATACATACCAGAACCCTACTACAAAAGAGCTCCGAGTTCCGACTGAGAGAGATTTTCAACTCTCTGATCAGACAGGAGATTTCAATGTGAAGTATGGAGACCGCCTAAACTGGATGATTAACGGAACATATTCAATGAATGATTGGATTTCAGTGACACCGGTTTACCGTTTTATGTACCAAGCACCATCTGAGTTCTCTTCGAAGTTTACTCAAGCAGATGAATACCTTGGCTATAACTCTGACAAGCAAGAGCATCAGGTGCAGCTGACCACTTCGTTTTCAACCATTACGCCGTTCCTCAAAAAGCAGTTTATTCTTCCGGCTCAAATTAATGTGAACGCCGTTCAAACCGTGGCCGGTAAGAACGTGCCGAAAGCGTCAAGATTTGAAGTGGAAATTCGGATGCTCTTCTAACTAGATAATGATTTTGTAACCAGTTCCCCACACAGTCTCAATGGCGATACTAACTTTGCTCATTTTCTTTCTGAGAGAGAAAATATGAACGTCAATATTCCGAGCTGTCATTTCCATATCTTTTTCAAACTGGTTAATGAGCTCTTCCCGGGTACTGGCAGCGGATTGATTTTTATAGAGATGATTGAAAATAACAAACTCTCGGGAAGTAAGGTTCACAGTCACCCCTTCCTTGATCACACTATGCGCCTCTGGAATGAGTTTGAGGCCCACGTTCATCAAGTTTTCTTGGAGTGAGTGAACCTTTGAATAAGCGTTCTCTACTCGCACCAAAAGCTCATCATAATTAAACGGCTTGGTAATATAATCATCAGCTCCTGATTGGAGCCCTTCAATGATCTGATCCGGCTTACTGTAAGCCGACATCATAAAGATGCCCGAAAGCTTATCCTTAAGACGAATAGTCTTAACAATATCGATTCCTTTAATTCCAGGAAGATTCCAGTCAATCAAATAGACGCAATGGTCCGGACGTTCTTTAAAATAGAAAAATTCTTCGGCCGAAACAAAACCATGGACGTTAAAACCATTTTTTTCCAATAGATACTTCAGAGCATCCAAAATTTCATGTTCGTCTTCGATTATTAAGATAGTTTTCTTCATATAAGCAGCATTTCCGTTGAGTCAAAATAACAAGTTTTAATATTCTTCTCTGATTATTATAGAGAGTTAGAAATGGATCGGCGCTACAAAAAAATGAAAAAACTTAAGAATTTTCATAACTTAAAGGGGTACAAGTTAAAGAGTTCTTAACAGGAGGACTGAATTTCGAGGATTTATTGAAATTGGAAAAATGGTGGGCGTTGACGGGATTGAACCGCCGACATCTACCTTGTAAGGGTAGCGCTCTCCCAGCTGAGCTAAACGCCCATTAGTCGCAATTGGGGTTCATCTTATGGATTCGGATAATTTCTGTCAATAAAAAACCCGGCTTTAGGCCGGGTTCTTTAAAATTTTGAATTTCAGCTAGTTTTAGTTAGCTACTTCTAGAGAGGCATCACCTTCAAGCACTTTGAGTGCACGAACTTTCATAAACTCTTCGGGCTTACTTAAGTTAAGAGCAACACGAAGAACTTCTTCGGCTTCTGATACAGGACGGATATCAATTCCTTCTTTGATTTCATCAGGAATCTTGGCGATATCTTTGCGGTTCTTCTCAGGGATAATAACAGTTGTGATACCTGCTTGCTTAGCTGCAAGGATCTTCTCTTTTAATCCACCGATAGGAAGCACTCGTCCTCGTAGAGAAATTTCACCTGTCATGGCAACATCCTGACGAACAGGAATGCCAGCAATAGCAGACGTTAAGGCCGTCGCCATTGTCACACCAGCAGATGGACCATCTTTTGGAGTAGCACCATCTGGAACGTGAATATGAATATCATTTTTAGTGTACCACTCGTGATCAACACCTAAGCGACCAGAGATCGAGCGTACATATGAAAGAGCGGCGGATGCTGATTCTCTCATGACTTCTTTGAGGTTACCTGTGACTTGAATCTTACCGTTACCTGGAACAGTAACCACTTCAATATTAAGAAGTTCACCACCCACAGATGTCCAAGCAAGGCCATTCACTAAACCGATTTGCGGATGAGTTTCAATATTTGTGCGGTCATATTTAATAGGACCCAAATA
The DNA here is from genome assembly GCA_945890905.1 of Bacteriovorax stolpii. GTDB lineage: Bacteria > Bdellovibrionota > Bacteriovoracia > Bacteriovoracales > Bacteriovoracaceae > Peredibacter. The sequence continues at coordinate 17,253 of CAMDDI010000017.1, read as the reverse complement.
TTTTTCAATCAACTTATCAGTTACAGCAAACTTGCGTCCCTCTTTGATATCCTCAGTCACAACTTCCGTGGCAATTTTACGCGAGATGGTATTCATCAAACGCTCAAGCTCACGAACTCCGGCTTCTTTGGTATAACCACGAACCACAGTTGAGAAAACTTTATCTGTCATCGTCACAGGATAATTTTTCAATCCGTGAGACTCAACAGCTTTAGGAAGAAGATATTTCTTAGCGATCATTTGTTTTTCATCAGGAGTGTATCCAGCGATATGGATGATTTCCATACGGTCACGAAGTGGACCAGGAATAGCTCCCAAATCATTTGCTGTCATAATGAACATAACTTTTGAAAGGTCATACTCACACTCAATGTAATGATCTCCGAAAGCTTTATTCTGACCTGGATCCAAGACTTCAAGCATCGCTGCTCCTGGATCTCCACGGAAGTCAGATGACATTTTATCGATCTCATCAAGAAGGATCACCGGGTTAGAAGTTCCCGCTTTTTTCAAAGCATGGATGATTTTCCCTGGCATTGCACCTACGTATGTACGACGGTGACCTCTGATCTCTGCTTCATCACGTACGCCTCCGAGAGAGATACGAACAAATTTACGACCAAGAGATTCAGCCAGAGACTTCGCAATCGAAGTCTTACCCACACCTGGAGGACCAGCTAAACACAAAAGTGTTCCGCGAGTATCGTCTTTCACAAGGGAACGAACAGAAAGGTATTCAACAATACGCTCTTTCACGTCATTCAAACCGTAGTGATCATTATCTAAGATCTCGCGAGCTTTATTCACAGAATTATCGTCTTGAGTGTACTCTTCCCAAGGAAGAGAGATCATCCAATCAAGATAATTTCTCACAACTGCAGCTTCTGCTGACATTGGCGACATTGATTTGAGCTTACGAAGTTCTTTGTTTGCTTTTTCACGAGCTTCATCTGGCATCTTCTTGGCCTTAAGCTTGTCTTCAAGCTCGGCAGAATCAGATTTCTCGTCTTTATTTCCAAGTTCTTTCTGGATGGCATTCATCTGCTCATTCAAATAGTACTCTTTCTGAGATTTTTCCATTTGTGTTTTCACACGAGAACGGATGCGTTTCTCAACGTTGATGATTTCGATTTCACCTTGCATTTTCTCAAGAAGAAGTTGCAAACGTGTATCAACATCAACAGCGTTCAAGATGTCTTGCTTCTCAGGAATCTTCATTGTTAAGTGTGCAACTATGATATCAGCTAAGCGCGAAGGATCAGTGATTGACGAGATGCTCATCAAAAGCTCTGGTGGAATGCGCTTATTGAGTTTTACGTATTGTTCGAAAATGCTTTTCACTGAGCGCATTGAAGCTTCCACTTCAACATCACTCGCAATCACATCAGCGCACTTCTCTACATCTGAGTAGTAGCCGTCATTTTCGCAGCGGAAAGATTTAATTTTTGCTCTGTATTTACCTTCGATCAATACTTTTACCGTATTGTCTGGAAGGCGAAGCATTTGAATAATGCTCACTACAGTTCCTATATCGTAAACGTCTTCACGCTCAGGATTAAGAACTGATGCATCTTTCTGAGTAACCAGAAATAATTCATTGCCATTCTTTGCGGCTTTTTCGAGTGCAGAGATTGATTTCTCACGGCCTACGAATAGTGGCACTACCATGTGTGGGAAAATAATCACATCACGTAGTGGAAGGAGTGGGAAGTTGTTTACAGCTTCAGACTTCTTATCGGACATAGCACCTCCTGCGCTCTTTCTGACTTTAGGTCTCTTCAAAAAACAAACCTCATTCATGAGGTCTTGAAATAAGTATCCCACAGATCCAACTTTAAAATATACAAAAAAAAGGCCCAGGAGTTTTTTTCCCGGGCCCTTTATTCAGATCAAAATTTTGTAACTAAACTTGTTTAGAAGTTGTAAGAATAATCAAGTTTTTAAGATGCGTTCTCGATTTTTTTAGCCGCTTTGGTACCAGCTTTTAACTCTGCTTTTTTCTTACGGTCACCCTCTTCAAGTATTGGTTTTCCTTCACCTGTGATGGACTCTTTGGTCACAATACACTTAGCAACCTTATCATTACCAGGAAGGTCATACATGACATCCAACATGACTTGCTCAAGAATTGCGCGCAGACCTCGTGCACCGGTCTTACGCTTCAGGGCAGTTTTTGCCACTTCGAGAATTGCATCAGGAGTAAATTCCAATTCAATCCCATCGAAGTCAAAAAGTTTTTGATATTGCTTAATAACTGCGTTTTTAGGTTCGGTTAAGATGGATACCAAAGCTGCTTCATCAAGTTCTTCGAGCATCGCCGTTACTGGCAATCGTCCAATAAATTCAGGGATCAAACCAAATCTCACTAAATCCTCTGGCTCAATTGCTCCAAGAGTCTCTAAATGGGATTTAGCAGCTTTTTCATTGGTATTGTGCGAAGTGAGTCCTACCGACTTCGATTTCGTCATACGTTTCTCAATAATCTTCTCTAGACCAACGAAGGCCCCAGCACAGATAAAGAGAATATTACGGGTATCAACTTGAATGTATTCTTGCTGAGGATGCTTCCGTCCGCCCTTAGGAGGAACATTGGCCACAGATCCTTCAACGAGTTTCAAGAGAGCTTGCTGAACACCTTCACCTGAAACGTCACGCGTAATAGATGGATTTTCAGACTTACGTGCAATTTTATCGATCTCATCTACGTAGACAATCCCACGTTGAGCGCGCTCAACATCAAAATCACAATTTTGAAGGAGTGAGAGAATAACGTTTTCTACATCTTCCCCTACATACCCAGCTTCAGTCAGAGTTGTCGCATCTGCAATGGCAAAAGGAACATTCAAAAACTTAGCAAGGGATTGAGCAATAAGTGTTTTACCAGAACCAGTTGGTCCGGCAAGTAGAATATTGGACTTGGCCAACTCCACTTCATCCCCTTCACGGGTTGAAGACTTATAAGAAATACGTTTGTAATGATTATGAACCGCTACCGAAATGATTTTTTTAGCACGGTCTTGGCCAATTACGTATTGATCCAAGTGAGCTTTAATTTCATGAGGCTTCGGAACGTTATCAGTAGAAGTTTTAGCTACAGTTTTCACTGAGTCTTCATAGATAATGTCGTTACAAAGTTCAATACACTCATCACAGATGTAAACACCTGGACCAGCTATTAGTTTTTTAACTTCTTTTTGCGTTTTTCCACAGAAGTTACAGTTTAAACTACCGTAAGTTCCACCAGCTTTCTCTTTGCTCATGTTTGCCTTTTTATTGCATGACTTGTCGTTATGCTTTTTTCTCTGCTTTGCCTTTAGGAATAATAATATTGTCAATTAAGCCGAACTCTTTAGCACGACCCGGATCTAGGTAATTATCTCTGTCACATGCCTTCTCAACCTCTTCGTATGTTCGACCGGTGTGCTTAACGTAAATTTCATTCAATTGTTTCTTAAGATCCAAAATTTCCCGGGCCTGGATTTCAATATCTGTCGCCTGCCCACGAGCACCACCCAATGGTTGGTGAATCATGATACGCGAATGGGGCATGGAATATCGATGTCCAGGAGCTCCTGCTTGAAGCAAGAGAGAACCCATAGAAGCTGCAAGACCTACACAGTAGGTGTAAATCGGACAGGTCACGTGTTGCATAAGATCGTAGATCCCTAGCCCAGCATAAACTGATCCGCCGGGAGAATTGATATAGAAATGAATAGGGGCCTCAGGATCTGATTGCTCCAAGAAAAGCATTTGGGCCACAAGTAAGTTAGACACTGTATCATTAACCTCGGTACCAAGGAAAATAATGCGATCCAAGAGGAGACGTGAATAAATATCGTACTGTCTCTCCCCTCTGGCCGTTTGTTCAATGACGATGGGATTTGGGATATGTCCCATAAATGGTGAAGTCATGCTTTTCCTTTTGACCGCAAATGGTTGATTCGTTTATTCAAGCTTATCGGAAATTCTAATCAATTCTTGAGCTTAAATTTACCGCGATAGCATTATTGCTTAAAGATAGGCATCAAAGTCCACAAATCAAGGTTTCGCACATCCTGACTTGAAATTTTCCTCTCTTAAGACTAAATTGTGACCAAGTTTTCACTCAAGATATTTTACACCCCTATAAAGGAGCCCTCAATGGCACGTTTAGTTGGTAACCCAGCCCCTTACTTTAAAGCAGAAGCCCTAGTTAACGGCGAAAGCAAAACAGTTTCGTTAGATGATTACAAAGGTAAATGGAAAGTTTTATTCTTTTACCCTTTAGATTTCACTTTTGTATGCCCAACAGAAATCATCGCTTACTCAGATGCTGCTGATAAATTTAAAGCAATTAATTGCGAACTTATCGCTTGTTCAGTTGATTCATACTTCTCTCACCTTGCTTGGACAAAACAGCCCCGTAACGACGGTGGACTTGGTGAAGTCAAATTCCCTATTCTCGCTGATTTGGATAAGAAAGTGGCCCGTGATTATGAAGTTCTGGTTAATGATACTGTGGCCCTTCGTGGTCTTTTCATCATCGATGACAACAACGTGGTTCAGCACTCTACGATCAATAACCTTTCAGTTGGTCGCTCAGTTGAAGAGACCATGCGTTTGGTTGAGGCCTATCAGTTCACAGCTAAGTCTGGTGAAGTTTGCCCAGCTAACTGGAAGAAAGGTTCAGACACTATGAAGCCAGATACTACTGGTTCAAAAGCATGGTTTAAAAAGAACGCTTAATTAACCGACTTAAACGTTCGGTGACTATTAGGGGGGCCAGTTGGTCCCCTTTTTTTATTTAAAGACGCATTTTGTCACTAAAAAGCGGATGTAAGATCGGTAAATTATTCATCTTTTAGCTGTGCGCCGTTGGTAATCTTTACAAAAACAAAAGATAAGTCGGCCCATCTGCTTGCCCAAGGCACTCATCTCTCTTAAAACCATTTCATACGTGTTTCAAATTTTTCAATAAGGCATTTGGCCTAGAGTTTGCGACACATAGGGGTAGGATTTTGGCCATGGAGGCCTCGATCCAAAAAATGAGGGGATAATGACAAAAGACTTTAACGTGATCAACTTGGGCGACTTTAAGGAGCTCAAAGAGAACAGACAGACCGAAAAATCTTACGAGACATATTTGTCTACACTTGCTAATTCCCAGCTTGAAGTTGAGGTTAATTACTTAATGGACGAGTTCTCAGGTGATCAGTATGGAAAAGATTTTTTCTCTAAGGGTCAGATGATTCTAAAAGAAATTAAATCTCGCGCTCATCATTCAGTCAAAAAGAAGATTGAACTTTTAGGCGATCCTTTACGACTTCTCTAGAAATATAAAAACAAAAAAAGAGACCCTTCTGGGTCTCTTTTTTTTTCAACTTACTGACGACTCGAGTTTGAACTCAGACCTTGCTCACGTTGATTTTTTACACCACTACGGTCCAAATCCACTTCACTGCTATCAAGTTTTGAGGGATTGATTTCCGTTCTTTCTTGATCATCATTGGAAGAATCTAAGTTAGTATCCACTTGAGGATCTTTATTCCTATTATGTTGATTTTGATTATTACTGCTGACTGGTTTTTTAATCTCACGAGATGGATTTTTGCGGCCTTCATTGCCCCCCACCTTTTGTTGATTATCCATAAATACCTCCATGTTAATTGGTAGAACACATTCTACGACCCACAGTTAGATGAGCAGAGATGAAGCCAAAATGATGGGGAGAAAAATCAATCACTTACTTTCCTTTGCGCAGACTCAAAAGCTCAGGTTCGTGGCACTATGGTAGTCCATCATTCCCCAATCCCAAATGATCAAATTGCTAACCTTTTGAATCTCTACAAGAATTGAGTGGCATCGTAGTTGCTTTATCTAAAGAAAGGACTTTTACTTGGAGTAAAGGATGTCTTCACGAATTATTATTTCACTCACTGCAGCTGCAGTTAGTTTGATCTTTGCATCGGGATGCTCACACGATTCAAAAAAAGTATCTCCCGATAAAACTGCGGCAGCGGCAAAAGAAATTGGGGGCACCCACTATGCCACCATCGAATTTGAAAAAGGTGCCACGAATTTAAGTCCAGCTAGTAAGGCCCATTTAAATTCACTCACCAATAGAGCTCACCGTACAGGCCGAAGAATTGAAGAAATCAAAGTCCTCGCTTGGGCAGATCAAGAATACCCAGACAAAATTCATAATGCTCCTACTCGCGAAGTGATTCTGGCCAAAGAGCGAGCTCAATCCATCAAAAATTATTTGGAGAAAGAATTGAAAGAACACGAAGACATTGATGCTTTCAATATGGCCAAGCGTCCTTCACTTTTAGGAAAACTTTTTGAAAATGAAGACTTCAAAGTCAAAGAAGCATTTGAACAAAGTGGTGCAACAGCAACTCGTCTAGAAGATGGATCTTTATCATATTCCAAAGCTTCAAAGGCCATTGTCATCATCGATTATGAAGAAAATAAAACATTTACTCGTTAAGGGAGGGCATTATGCCTAACAAAATCGAAACGGATTTTACAGTTACTCACCAAGAGATCAATATTGGTATCAACCAAAAAGATCGAAAGAGTGTCTGCAAAGGCCTTTCAAAACTTCTCGCTGACTCTTACCTGCTCTATTTGAAAACACAAAATTACCATTGGAACGTGACTGGTAAAATGTTTCAGCCATTGCATTTACTTTTTGAAACTCAGTATCAAGAATTGGCAGCTGCGGTTGATCAGATCGCGGAACGAATTCGCGCTCTCGGTGAATTTGCACCTGGATCATTTAATAGCTTCACTAAAGTGACTTCTATTAAAGAAGAAAACGGTATTCCTACAGCAGAAGAAATGATCCAAAATTTGGTACAAGGTCATGAGGCCGTAGTCACAACTGCCAGAGAGATTATTTCTCTAACAGATGAATGTGAAGATGATGTGACCGCAGATTTATTAGTGGAAAGAATGCAGGTGCATGAGAAGAGTGCCTGGATGCTCAGAAGTATGATCACCACTACCAAAGCTCATTAAATTCAATAAAGGGTAGGTTAGAAAGCCTACCCTTTATTTGTTAAAATCTTCGAGTTGATAGCAACTTTCAAGAAAGAAAGCTGTTTTGTGGTATGAGATTTTTTACGACCCGTTTTATCGGCCAAACTGGATCCTAAGAGATCCTTGAGAGACTTTTCAAGCAAACGATTTTGGCTTTTAGTAAGACGAACTCGCATTTCAATCCTCAACTGGTTAAGGTTAATTGGAATGAGCAAGGCTTGGGCCAGTTAAGGATTAATGGGATTTCAATAAGCTAGGTTTTTATTAAGGGAATTTAGAGAGAGAGCGGGGTATCCTGCCTGAGTAAATCTGTCTACTGCAGATAGGTAGATTGTGAGTGTATATAGACTTCCAGCTGAAGAATTAGCGCACGTAGCTTTTCTTTATCATGAATCTGGGCGGCTTCTTCGATATCCGATCCGATAGAAACTAACTCGGGAAATTCAAAAGTTGAAGCATTGCCTTTCACCTGGTGGCCAAACTTAAGTGCCAGGGTAAAGTCATCAGATTCCAGTGAAGAACGAAGCTTTTCAACATCTTGAAGTCTGCGGCTAATGTATTTTTGCTTAAGCTCTAAAGGCACTTGCATGTTTTTCCCGTGAATAAAAATTACTTGAATACTATAGGGCCCCAGGATGTGTGGCAATTTACTAAAGCTTAATTTATCTTGAAGACCCTCTGTTTATCAGGGTGTAATCTTTTCAATCTTACTTATAAATCCGAAATTCCTTGTGGTAATACAACGCATTCACCTTAGCGGAGCCCCTATGAAATACCAGGCCCTTTTCCTTTTATTGCTAGCATCTAGTGGGTGCGATCCATACCGTTTTGGCTTTAAAAACAATCCAGCTTACGTTTTAGACACAGCTTTTAAGGCCATCACAAATCTCGATAAAAAGTCTTTTTTAGAAGTTTCTGGGCAAGAAGCTCTTTGTCTCTACGGAAATGAAACTGGTGTTGCTTATCTCAAAAGTAATTTCACACTCGATACTTCAAACGTAAAACTTGCACCTAAATTTGTTTCATCCACTTATTTTAGAAATCCAGAATATGTTGGCTACTGGTCATACTATAGCGAGCGCTACATTGTTGACGTAAGTGAGCTGACTTCCAATCGCCTGGTACTTCAGGTTGTTGTTGATTGTAACTACGGAACTGATGGCGAAAAAGATGTGAGATATTTGAATTTAAAACCTAAGAAATATAAAACTAAAGACTGCCGTCTGGTTAAAATCATTCCAAAAGATTTCCCAGGTTTAGATGCGTCTCAATGTGGCATTTTACAAGTGGAACTATAACCACTGAAGACTTTTGTAATCTAGAGAAACTTCCATCCGAAGCTTTGCTATTTTCTCATCACTTTTGTAACCTAAAATTCTGGCAAGAGCTCTGGTTCTAAGTTTTGTCTCATCATCAGAATTATAAGAATCAATCAAGGTTTGCAAGTAGACAAGATTTGAAGCAAAAGTCTCAACGTAATTTTTAATTTTTTGCTGATCTTGAGGAAAAATCCTCACAAACTCCAGGCCGAAACGTGACTTAAAAATATTATCAAGATCTTGAGAAAGCTGCTCACGTCTCACCATCTTGGCCCGGGCCCTGATGATAGTTGATTCAAAAAGCTCAGGGGAAAACGTTTGCAGTTTATATAAGTTAAGATTCTTTAAGTGCGGTATAGTTCCCAGAGAGAACATCAACGGAACTTCATCTGTATCAGGAAAGCTAGGCAGATGGTCCACCAAAAGGCCCATCTCAGAAATATTCAGTGTGGATGCTTTTAGAGCATGAGCACCATCAGCGTAGATTATGTCTTCCTTATAAGGAGCTCTTAAATATCTACGCTGATAGTTGCCATTTATCATAGAAGCTTACTGGCAATTTCCGATAGAGGTGAACGCTCACCCACTTGAAGTTTCACGTGGGCCACAATTTCTTCACCTTTGAGTTTATCGATAGTGTAAACCAAACCGTTATTCAAAGAATCAAGGTATGGGTTATCGATCTGTTCAGAGTCTCCAGTGAGAACGATCTTCGTACCTTCACCAGCTCGGGTAATAATCGTTTTAATTTCATGAGGAGTTAAGTTTTGAGACTCATCCACAATCATAAATTGCTGGGGAAGTGAGCGTCCGCGGATATAAGTCAGCGGCTCAACATGCAAGAGACCTTGATTGATGAGCTCATCCCAAGTGGTCATCTCATTGCGTGCGCGCTGATTACCAAAAAGGAAATCGATGTTATCAAAAATGGGCTGCATCCAAGGACCAAGCTTATCATTGATATCTCCTGGTAAGAAACCTAAGTCTCTTCCCATAGGAACGATAGGACGAGAAACAAGAACTCTTGAATAATTTTGCTTGGTAATCGCACACTCTAGACCTGCGGCAATGGCCATCAAAGTTTTACCGGTACCAGCTTTACCTACAAGAGAAACCAAATTGATTTCGTTATTGAGTAGTGCATCCATGGCAAACTGCTGCTCGATATTTTTTGGGTGAATTCCCCACACCCCTTCCTTGGGTTTGATCAATGGAACAATTCCACCTTTCTTAGCATGGAAGCGGCCAAGAACTTTTTTGAAGGGATTATTTTTATCTACGAGAATTAAGTACTCGTTGGGATAAAGATTTTGAATATCTCCTGGCTCGATTTTTAAGAATCGATCTTTTTCAAATGCTTCCATTTTTTCAAGATCAAAACTGATAAGTCTCTGACCTGAGTAGAGTTCATCTACAGTCACAACATCAGTGGTTTCATAATCTTCAGCATGAATATCAACTGCATCTGATTTCAGACGTAGGTTAATATCTTTTGTAATGAGAGTAACATTATCACCAGCATCTTTAAGATGCATGGCCGAAGCAAGAATTAAGTTGTCGTTCACATCAAGTTTTAAACCTGAAGCTGCCTGACCTTTGTATTCTTTGGTGACACTGACTTGGAGTGTCCCGCCATTGTCCAAAGTGATCCCGGCAAACAAAGAACCTTTGCTTCTGAATCCATCAATTAATCGAGAGAAGTAACGAGCGTTACGTCCAATTTCATTTTGGTCTTTCTTGAATCGGTCGAGTTCTTCAATGACGGTGAGAGGGATGAAAACTTTATTGCCTGGGCCAAATTTGTTAATGGCCAAAGGATCAAGTAACAGGACGTTTGTGTCCAAAATGAACGTTTTATTCAAAAAACTCCTCCTATCCGTGGGGAATACAGCTTAGAATAAAGGATAGAAAATTAAGCATCGAATGAAAAGTCAAATAAACTCAAGTAGATCACGAAGCGTTTACTTTCCACTTGTTTATACTTTGAACCAAGTTCCACCGAATAAAAGCCGGCCGTGAGTTTTAAGAAGGCAAAATCGAGCATTGCACCGTAGCTATAGTATCCACTGTTGATACCACCTAGAAAAGTTATTCCAGGAATACCAAACTGCGCTCCAAGGCGCAGGCGCTTACCAAAATCCATTTCTTCATTGAGGGCCCTGACGTCGGCCGAGAGGAGATAGTGTACAATTTTAAAATCCTGTCCTGCGGCCATGCCCACGTTAACTTGGCTGCGTATATTGGCAACTTTCAAATTTTCCGGAGTCTTGGCCTCGGAAAAATTTGTTCCCCCAATATCTAAAGCTGAAATTCCCATGATGAGTGAAGAGCTTCCCCCTCGGAGAACATGCTCAAGGCCTGCGTCAAAGCCAACGGCTTTGCCCTTAACTTCACCCAGAGTTTTTAAAATATCTGACATGTCTTTCTTACTTAAAGACTCAAGTACTGTCGGGCCTACCAGGGCCAAACGATCTGCCACTCCGGTGCGTTCAATATATTTTCCCGCTAATCCAAAAGAGGTCTGGGATCCACTTTTACTTTTTTTACTTAAGCGACCTGATCCCAAGGGAATTCCTATCCCCATTATAAGACCCTTATCTGAATGCAGATCAAGGTCCAGCATAGGATAGGCCTGATTGCGGAGAAGAACGTCGTAACTTTGAGTCGCTAGGAAAGTCACACCTACGTTGAACATTTTAAAACCTGGGGCAATTCCCGCACTAGCATGCACCGGATAATCCATCAATACTTTGGATGCTCCCACCGGCTCATCGGGAAAATCTTTGAACTTATCTGCATCACTTAAAAGATTTGTTCCTGACCCTTGAGGATTGAAAGGAGTAAGAGTCAGATCATGTTCATGTCGATGAAGAGAAGCAGGATTATAAAACAAAGTGAATTCATCATGATTCACGGCCGTAAAGGCATCTCCCATGAGAAGACCTTCTGGTGAGCGCATGGTATAAGGGTTATCAAAAGCCTGAAGCTCGAGACTCAGAAGAATGAGGAGCAAGTAAATCCATCTCATCATTGAAGGCCAGTTTCATAAAAGAGAGCGTAGATAAGTTCCATGTTATCCATCTCCGCGGGCGACGCAAGAGTGGTTTCACAAAGAGATTGAGAGGTCATATTCAGAAGTGTTGAAAGAGAGGGCCTAGCAGTAATTGCAGACTCCTTCAAAGTCACAATCTCATCCCCTGCCTCTTCTAAATCTCTCAGAGAATCACTTCCAGAGAGATCCATGTTTTGAAGAATGTCGAGGATGTTAGTAAAAAGCATAAGCCCTTCACAACGTCGGCGAATTCCTGTGGCAGCACTTCCTCCCAAAACTGAGAGATCAGCATGTCCAAAATTATTTCCGTTGCATGATCCACCACCGGCCACACGGGCAGCCTGGGCCAATCCAAAAGTATAATCGATAAAGCACCTAGAAACTCCTGCTCCTAAACCTTTCACACCTGAAGCATCGACATTACCGTAGTAATTAATAAATTTTCCAAGTTGAACCATAGAAAAAAGCAGAGCTTCAACTCCCATGTCTCCAGATTTTCTGGCCCCATATTTTGTAGCGCGATTGACTTGACTGGGTTCTGGGCCACCATCGGATTGAAAAATAATGTTAAAACCAGTACGCATATCAGAGTAGCTACTTGAATCAGCTGCTGTTTCAGGAGAGAGACTTAAAATAGAGACTGATTTTAAAAGATTAGCAAATGATGAAGTATCAAGATTAGGAATATCGTCTCCGATAAAACGGATGGTGCTAAAGCCCGCACGACAAGCATAAGCGGAAGCTAAAACTTCCAAATAAACAGCGTTATCATTTTGTCTGCCGACTTTTTCGAGAATGTTAATGGCATCTTCGCAACGCTCAGAAGAGAGATATGTCAGGGCCAGATCAATAGCTTCAAGGACTTCCTCTTTAGGAGTTTTAGCGCAACTGATGAGCAAAATAGAAACTAATAAAAAGTGGATCATTCCCAAGTGTTTTACCTCTCAAGAATATTATAATTCAGAGGGTAAAATCGCCGAAGTGGAGGGATAAATCTGCCTTAAGTGCGGTTAAGGTACCTGACGATTTTGGTGAGAGCTTCCTGAAATGGAATCTCTTCAATCACCAGGGCAATTCTAGCGGTATTAGGGATACCAAAATCCACTCCCGGAACTACCGCCACCCCTTCATTGTTCAAAAGCTCATCGGAGATTTCATAGGAATGATCCTCATCCGGACTAAAGCGCTTAAACATAGGGGTGCGAGAGAAGTCCAACATGAAATAAAATGCCGAGGTAGATTGATACCAACAGTGGCCCAAGTTGGCTTCACGGAATTTCTCACGAAGGAAGGCCGCATTGAGGCGAATATGATTTCTCACAGGAACTAAAAAAGGCTCTACGTACTTTAAATCAAAATCCATCAGCGCTCTTTGAATCAAACTATTTGCACCTGAAGTTGTTTGACCTTGAATACGACTCATGGCCGAAATAACTCCTTTAGGGGCCATAGCATATCCCAATCGCAGACCAGTGGATGCTAGAGACTTTGAAATGGCCTGAATAATCACAGTGCGACTCAAGAGCGAGTTATCATACTGATAAAAATATGAGGGTTTAGGATCAAAATAACTAATTTCAGAATAGACTTCATCACTGATCACAACCAGATCAGGATACTGTTTTAAAAACAGACAAAATTCTCTCATCCAAGACTCTGAATAATGAACTCCCGAAGGATTATTAGGACTGTTCACAATGATGGCCTTTGTCCGCGGAGTCATCACTTTGTGAAGATCTTCAATAGCAGGAACAAAAGCATCAAACACATTGGATTTTACAACATTAGGTATCCCACCCCAGAACTTCACCATCTCTGGATAGGAAACCCAATAAGGAGCGAGTAAGATAACTTCATCACCCGGATCGATGAGGGCCCCCAAAGCATTATAGATAGAATGCTTTGAACCATTACTTAAAATACAATCCCAACTGCCTTCTAGAAGATCCATTGATAAATCGCGAGATTCAGCGAGATGCTTAATCAGTTTTTTTCTTAAGGGAAGAAAACCAGAAGATGGGGAATACTGATAACTTTTTAAGAAGTTGAGCTGATGATGAATCTTTTCCACAAATTCTGGAAGAGGTTTAATAGGCAGCTGCCCTCCAGAGAGATTATAAATAACCTTTCCTTCATCGTTTAATTGCTGAGATTTCTCGTTGAGCTTCATGGTAATACTATCGTGTATCCCCTTCACCCTTGAACTTAACAACATAAATTTCTCTCTTACTTTTTAGGCTTTAATTTTTTGAGTTCTTCTAAAATCAGGGGTGGAACAAATGGAGTCACGTCTCCATCATAGGTCCAAACTTCTTTTACTAATGAACTGGAAATATAATAGAGCTTCTCACTGGTCATGAGAAATACTGTATCGCAATCTGGATTAATTTTTCGATTCATAGAAGCCATTTGAAATTCAATTTCAAAATCTCCGGTTGGGCGCAAACCCCGGACAATAGATCCAATATTATTTTGACGGGCATATTCAACAATCAGTCCGGTCCAACTATCAACAGTCACTTTGGGCTCATGAGCAAAAAGTTTTTTGAGAACACTCACTCGAGTCTCGGTGGACATGAAAGGAACTTTGTTAGGTGAAACAGCAACCAGAACTACGATCTCGTCAAAAACCTTGGCGGCCCGATGAACAATATCTAAATGTCCATTGGTGAAGGGGTCAAATGTCCCAGCATAGAGGGCACGCTTCTTGTCCAAAACTCATTCCTTTGAAAGGTCTATGAATTTTATTCTATATCAGTTTACCCACGACGACAAAATGATCTCCATGATCCACCGTTTTAATAACTGAACGGAATGCTCCAGTGAGATTCTCTGCCTTTGGCCCCTTGAGCTTGTCAGACTCAAGCCAGATTTGGCCTGCAAAGCCAGCCTCGGTTAAGTGCTTTAAGAGATCCATGTAGAGAACGTGATTTTCATAGGGCGGGTCAAGGTAGAGAATCACATCTTCAGTGTCAGTGAGCTGATATGACATCTCTTTTTTAACCCAATGAATCGCATCTATATTGGTGATAGTGATTCGAGACGCATCGAACTTGAATGCTTTGACCATGGCTTCACGATTATCTTTCATGGTTAAGAAAGCACCCTTCATGGAATCGTTGAGGATAATTTTCTCTGCACCTCTTGAGAGAGCTTCAAAGCCCATGGCCCCAGAGCCCGCGCAAAGATCCACAAAAATCATGCCTTCGAGATTTTGTCGCCAGTCAAAAAGTTTGCGTTTAACAAGAACCGAAGTGGGCTTTGTAGTATCAGATCTAGGTGTGGCCAGAGAAAAACCTCTACAGGCGCCACCAATGATTTTTACAGCCATTTTTAATTATCTTTTATGCAGATTTTTTGTGATCGCCAACTGGAACATGGAAAGTTACTCCACCTTCCATTTGGATATTGAGTCCAGCTTCAGTCACTTCAAGACAAACAACTTTTCCACCAATATCAAACTGAAGTTCCATATTGAGGTCACCAGAAACTTTAAAGCTCATGGCAGAAGTTGGTTTCTGAACTTTCGGGTGAGATGATTCCATTGTAAAAATCTCCGCATGATGCTCTTCGAGCACTTCTTCTTCATGATGCCTAACTTTAGAAGGAATGGACTGAGTCTCATCCATGTGGCTGAGTTCTTCCATCACAGGAGTTGCTTGCTTCTCCCCGCTGAAATCTTCCTCAAGGGCTTCAATTTCTTTCATAATGTCTGAAAGCTCTTGTTCGTTGAAGCTTTTGTTGTCCATAGATGCCTCTCTCAAAGTTATTTATTTATCCTTTAAACACTACAATTCGATAGACTCATCGGTACGTCGCACAAGAAGCTTTAGTTATTCACTTTTAACCTCTTTTTTCATGACAAAAACAGTTGGATAAGTCAGAATGCTGACTCCCAAAACAATAATGTTTTCAAGTATTTTGCTGAATATGGCCGGAGTATTGTCCTTTGACCCAAAAGACGTTTTTTGCCCATCAATGGCTTCAAAAAGATCCCGAATCAACCCACGATTCGGAAGCATTGATAAAACCCACTGATTCCTGCCAGATCAAAAATCGCTTTCCAACTTTTGCCTATAAACAGATTCCTTTAAAAGCTTCCCTTCCTCTGGATGGAAAATTTTCACCTGTTCACTGCTTTGTTCCTGGCTGGAAGGGTGACTCCCTATCTTCAAAACATGTTTTGAAGTTTGACCGCCTGATTCAGAGTGTCCAGCAAGATGTAAAAAATGAACTTTTTAAAACCAGAGATTTCCCTAAGACAATTAAAATTGGTCTCTATAATGAGTTTCTCTCGTATGCTGAAAGTCTAGGTTTGCACTTTGATGGTCTTGATGACCTCACCCGCTTCTGGCAGATGATCGATCCAGAAAAATTAGCTGAGCATGAGAAAATTTCTCAGTTTATTGATATCTACGCTAACCGCGTAGCCACTGTGACATTCTTAAAACTTCGCTTCATCTCTTCCCTCTTAGATCGCTGCGGAATTGAACTGACGGATAAGGCCCTACTTTACCCCACTTCGTTTCTCTCTCAGATTTTTAAGAAAGGCAGTAAGACGGAACTTAAGTCACAGTCTCTAGAGAGCAATCTCTATAGTTGGTATCGCCCCCATGAAGGCATGAAAGAGACCATGAGAGAGCTTTTGCTTCTTTCAAAAGATCTCACCATCACTGACATCATCAAAAGTGTTTCCTTTAAAACACAGGTGACTCAGGATCAGCAAAAAATTTATTCTCATGCCCTGTCTCACGTGAGTATGGGACTTTTCCTCAATTCACTTCAAATTAATTTTCCTATGTGGCTTGAGACAGTTGAAGGAAAAACACTTCCCCTTGCAGGTTTGGAGCAAGAAGAAATCATTAGCTGTAAATACTTCGGTGATTACCTTGAATCTCTCTCCCTCTCTCACTGGCTGGCCCAGGAAAATAATCAGTATTTCAAATGGGATGAAATTCTTTGTCCTGATTTTAAAGGCCTTGAATTTATCTCAGGTACTTTTACCAAAATATGCAATGAACTTCAGTTCCTCACATTCCTTGCTAATAAAGCAGAAAACCAAGGGGAAAGACCTATCGGTTACATCAGCCGGGTAATGGGTCAGCACTTTAAGAACCGCAAAAATTCTCATCAAAAACAAACCTTGATGATGGAAGAGCAGAATCCATTCTTTACCTCTACCTATGACCGAGTAGTTCTTAATCTTTGTAATTTTCCAAAAAACAATCCTCAGCACTACCTAATGGCCCAGACTCTTGAACAGGTGAAATACTTAAAGCCCAATGGATATTTGTTTGTTCTCTCTTCCAAGAAGCTTTTTGTTCCTTCATTGCGTGAGAGACTTGGACCTGTTTTAGAAGAGCTCAAAACTGAAGCCATCTTTGATCTAGAGAATGTGAAAGGCAAAGGCGAGCTTGGATCTTATATTTACGTTTTCCGCAAAAAGCAAAGCTCTGAAACAGATAAACAACTCTGTTCATATTTCCGCATTTCCGCTGATTTAGAAAATTTCCAGCAGTTTGCGGCCATCACTGAGCATTTGCGCAGTTTCTACCTCTCGCACTTAGATGAAGTTCCTGCCATGGCCCACCTAGATTTCCCTGATTCTTTCCAGGTTGAATTCTTTCAAGAAGCTATTGTTAACGGCATGCTTATTCACTCTGCCAGTGAAGATTCAAGTCGCATTACCCACCCGGCCTATTTTAAAGGTTTGCTGGATAATTGCGTTCCTCTCAACACACTCTTTGATATCAAGGCCCTCAGTGCTGATGAGAAAGTTAGTCTCTATGACAATGCCTTAAATCTGGGTTTAAAGCGGGACCTGTCTTACTTCTTAGTGGTGGATTTTAGACTTCAGGA
>CAMDDI010000016.1 GCA_945890905.1 Bacteriovorax stolpii | reverse complement strand
AAATTTTAATCGTCTGCGGGCCTCAACAAGTTGTTGGTCCGCTCGATTTAAAACTTGTTTTTGGTTTTGATAAACTAAGTAATCCCGGCCCCAATTAAAAATAGTGTAGTCATCCATCACAATTCCCAAGCTTCCGTTGGGAGCTTGCTGAGCACCCATAGTTGGAGTGGACTGAGTGGATTGATGAAGGCGATCTACTCGATGATTATTGGTTTGCATCTGGGCCGAAATGGTAGGGAACCAGAAGCGCTGAAAGACGTCCGTTTTTGAGAGTTCGATCTGTTCTTTTTGCTGTCCGCGGACTTGTTGAAGAGCATTTCTTCTGAAGCCTTCTTCGATCACTGACCGCAGATCTAGTTCACGGGCCTCGGCAGGGGTGGCATTTGTGCGTTCGGGACTCCAGCGGTTTTTTGGAATTTCAGAAGCTTCGGCCGTAGGATCTTCATCCATAGTTGTTTCTAATGCAGAGAGATCTTCATCTTGAGCGTGAGCTATTATTGAGAGCAAAATAGAAAATAATAGGCATCGCCAGAGCAAATCAGGACTCCCCGAAAACAAAAATAATGGTGCGCACGAAGTTTAGCACCATAAAATCCGAGAAGTAAAATCAGTTATTGTTGAAGTGAGAGACCCGGACAACCAGATCGGACGATGTTTTCTTCCATAGATTCCACTTGGAGATTCACTAAATGAAGTTCGTTTTTAATTCGAACCTGGTTGGAGCTCAGACGGGCCTTAATGGACTCGCGGGCCTTTGGAGCTTTCCTAAGGAGAGTCTGATTTCGGGCCAGAAGGGCGTTGAGACGTTGTTGAATGACGATTTTATCAGCACGATCTTTGAACAATTCTTTACAGCGAAGGCTCAGCGCAGGTTTAGTGATGGCATCTTGCATTAGAGATTCATCTTGAGCAAAAGATGAAAAAGATATCGCCAAAATAATGACAAATAAGTACGCAATCATTCCTTAATATTACCACGCTCATATATTAACGCAAAGACGAAATTGCCTCTCATTGGTTGTCTACAAGTCTCGCATTAAGTAAGATGAGGGGTCATATTTTTTACAATAGGTTTTGATCAATGAGTTCGGTAGTTATCCTCATTCCGGCCCGTTATGCTTCCTCACGATTTCCGGGAAAACCGCTGACAATGATCAGTGGTAAAACCATGATCCAGCGGGTTTATCAAAATTGCTTAGATTCTGGTTTTGAAACCGCCGTTGTGACAGATAATGAAGAAATTGAAAGAGTGGTGAAATCTTTCGGAGGAAAAGTACTTCGAGTAGATGATGATGTCCCTTCTGGATCTGAGCGCATAGCCCTGGCCTACGAGAGATTTTTAGCAGAAAGCAAACCAAGTCTGGTGATTAATGTGCAAGGTGATGAACCTCTTCTTAAAGGTTCTGTTTTAAAAGAGCTGGCAGAGTTTCACTTAAAATCTGATTTTGAAATTGGCACGCTTTTGCGAGAGCGAAATTCTTCAGACGAGGATTTCAAAAATCCTAATGTGGTAAAGGCAATCTGGTCTCAAGTTTCCCAGCAATGCCTTTATTTTTCTCGCCAGTCTCTCCCCTATGATCGAGATGGTGGCAAAAGTTATTCTTGGTATCAGCACATTGGTGTTTATAGTTACAAACCTTCAGCTTTATCGGCATTTGTTAAACTTCCTATGGCGCGATTAGAAGATTTAGAAAAATTAGAGCAGCTTCGTGCTTTGGAAAATAAAATGAGAATAGGTGCGATATTAACTACTCAAAAGTTAATGGGTGTAGATGTTCCCGAAGATGTAAAAAAAGTTGAAGGAGCACTCAATGAGTAAGCACGCTAAAAAATACATCTTCATCACAGGTGGAGTGACAAGTTCACTGGGGAAAGGATTGGCGGCGGCAAGCATCGGTTGCCTCCTTGAGAGACGAGGAATTAAAATTAACATGCTTAAGATGGATCCCTACATCAACGTAGATCCAGGGACCATGAGTCCTATTCAGCATGGTGAAGTTTTCGTGACTGACGATGGAGCTGAAACAGATCTTGATCTAGGACATTATGAGCGCTTCACCACGCTGAATCTCTCCAAGCAAAATAATTTCACTACGGGTAAAGTTTATTTGCAGGTGATTGAAAATGAGCGTGAAGGGAAATATCTCGGAAAAACAGTTCAGGTAGTGCCTCATATTACTGATGAAATTAAAAGACGGATTCATCTGGCCTCTGAGCCTTGTGACTTATTAATCACTGAGATTGGTGGGACAGTAGGGGATATTGAGTCTCTTCCTTTCATGGAGGCCATCCGGCAGTTTGCTTTGGATGTGGGAACGGAGAATGTAGTTTTTATCCATCTTGTTTTAGTTCCTTATATTGCAGCGGCTGGAGAGTTAAAATCTAAACCGGCTCAGCACTCAGTAAAAGAACTTCGATCTATTGGATTATTTCCTCAAGTCATTATATGCCGAGCAGACCGAGATATCGAACCAGCGATTTTGGAAAAGATCTCTCTTTTCTGTAATGTCTCTAAGCAAAACGTTTTTCAATCCATTGATATGGATTCGATTTATAAGGTCCCTAAAGCTTTCCATGAGCAAGGGCTTGATCGCCGGATCACTGAGCTTTTAGGAATGTGGGCCACAGAACCCCGGATGGATGAGATCAATAAGGTTATTTATAATATTGAGAACCCTCTTCGAACGGTAAATATTGGTGTGGTAGGAAAATATACGGACCTCATTGAGTCTTACAAATCTCTTGATGAAGCTCTTAAGCATGCGGCCATTACAAATCAAGTAAAAGTTAATCTTACTTACATCGACGCTGAAGATTTAGAGAAGGGAATTAAGACTGATCTCTTAGATAAAGTGGAAGGAATTTTAGTGCCGGGTGGCTTTGGCTCCCGTGGAACTGAAGGAAAAATTAAGGCCATTCAATATGCCCGGGAAAATAAAAAACCATTCTTTGGAATTTGCCTGGGTCTTCAATTGGCCATTATCGAATACGCACGAAATGTAGTGGGAATAAAAAATGCCACCTCTATGGAATTTACTGACAAAGGTGACTTTGTGGTTCATTACATGGAAGGCCAGTCAAAAGAAGGAAGCAAAGGAGCAAATATGCGCCTTGGTGCTTATGATTGCGCTCTGACAGAGGGTAGTCTTGCGAGCAAAGTTTATTCGGCCAAGAAAATTTCGGAGCGTCATCGCCATCGCTTAGAAGTTAATAATGATTTTATCAAACAACTTACTGATAAGGGACTTGTGGTCTCGGGAACAAATACTGGATTGAATTTAGTGGAAGTCATTGAGCTCAATGATCATCCTTACTTTATTGCCTGTCAGTACCATCCAGAGTTCAAGTCACGCCCTTTTAAACCGCATCCACTATTTGCCTCCTTTGTGAAAGCAAGTGGCAAACTCTAGAGAGGATTTTATGAAAAAAATGGATTTCTATATCGGCCCTTGTGTTATTGAGAGTAGTGATCTCGCTAAGCAAATTGCAGAGAGACTTCTCAAAGATCTTGAGCCATTTAAAAATGAGATTAATCTTCATTTCAAAGGAAGCTACGATAAGGCCAATCGCTCATCGTTTACTTCTTACCGTGGACCTGGAATTGATGAAGGGCTAAAGATTTTAGAAATGATCAATAAGCAGTATGGTTTGCCAACACTTACAGATTTTCATACACCGGAGCAAGCAGGGCCAGTGGCCAAAGTAGTGAGTGTATTGCAAGTGCCCGCTTTCCTTTGTCGCCAGACGGATATGATTTTTGCGGGTGCTGAAGCGTGCGCAAAATATAACCGCGAACTCAAAGTGAAAAAGGGGCAATTCTTATCACCTGAAGAAACTAAAAACATTGTAGATAAGGCTTCTCACTTCTTACCGAAAGAAAAAATTCTTCTCACTGAACGTGGTTCTTCATTTGGTTATAATAATCTTGTGGTTGATATGGCCTCTTTTCAAATTATGAAATCATTCGGAGTGCGAGCCATCCACGATGCTACTCACTGTGTGCAACGACCAGGTGGTTTAGGGACGGCCACTGGTGGAAAGCGCGAACAAATCTTGGTGCTGGCCAAAGCAGCAGTGGCCGCTGGAGCTGATGGAATCTTTATGGAGTGTCATCCAAATCCTGATAAGGCCCTCTCTGATGCAGCTACGGCCCTTCCTCTTGATTCAGTAAAAAATATCGTAGAAAAATTATTAAAAATTAGACGTGCGGTGGAAGAATGAGTTTAAAAGAAGCTGCCCGAGTTCACGCTCATAAACTTAAAAAAATTAAAGTGGTTGCCTTTGACCTTGATGGCATTCTTACTAATGCCTATATCTGGTGGGCCAGTGAGGAAGTGGGTTTTAACCGCTCATTTAATATCTATGATGGCTATGGCATGAAGGTCCTTATGAAAGCTGGACTAAAAGTCGGTGTGATCACTGGAGGAGATAGTGTTTCAGTATCTAAGCGTGTGGAAAATTTAAAACTCAGCTTCTGCTATATGGGCAATGAAGATAAGCGAGAAGCTTTCAAAGACCTCATGGTTAAATATTCTGTGAATGCTGATGAGATTCTTTATATGGGGGATGAACTCTTTGATCTTCCCTTACTTAGAAAAGCTGGATTCTCAGCCACTGTACCTAACACATCGGACGAAGTGAAAGAAGCTGTGGATTATGTCACCATTCGTAAAAGTGGAGAGGGATGTGCCAGGGAAGTAATGGATCTTCTGCGCTACGCTCAAGACATTTTGCCAATACACGAGGATTTTTAAATGTTCGGAAAAAAAATCTATAAAACTTCCATGCTCAATTTCTTTCGCCTGATCGTGCTGGCGATTGTGATTTTCTTTTTTAATGACTATTACTTAGAGACAATTTCAGATGACCGATTTTTAAAAATGGTTCATGTAGGATCAACTGGTCGTAGGATTTTGGATTTTTTTGAATTTAATATAACTTACCCTGCGGACTTTATTTCTTTCTTTTGTATTGTACTTGTTCCAGCTTTTTATTTTGCCTTTATCCGCGGAGTTCGTTTTCACGAAAAGGGTTTCTATTTTAATCGGGGAATTCCTTTTTTTAATCAAACCATCAAGTACGAAGAACTAAAAACTTACAAGCTCCTTCATCCAAATCTTGCGATCTCGATACACACCAAGAGTGGGGACGCTTATGTGATTGCGGATAATACTGTCGAGCGGGTCATTGCCATTTTAGATCAACATGATATTCCCGGTGATCTAGCGCAGGATGATTACGTAAGACTCATTAACAACTATAAGAAGTTTATCATCTTTGTAGTGAGCTTTATTGTGTTGCTATTTATCGTCAGAAAGCTTGGGCCTTACTTCTTCTCGCTCTAGAGAAAGAGTCTTGGCCTTCTCTAAGCGGTTCCAGATACCCAACCAATCTTCCGAATGGTGATACTCTATTTTTGAAGTGAGACTGATATCAAAACCTTCTTGATCAAAGGAGCGCAAATTCTCATAAAGCTCGCGGCTAGCGAGAGTAGGATTTTGTGAAAGAGTCCAGAGTTTTGGATTCTTAAAAGTCATACCGAGTTTTTCTTCAATCAAACCATGAGACTTGTCCCAGTTAAAATCATCCGGCACGATGACTAAGGGGATTTTAGGCATGTAGTGATGTTTTAGTTGGCCCGGGGCCACAGGACTTGCAGCATAAATGACTTTTGCAGGCAGATTGGCATTTTTTAGGATTTTCTCAAGCATACTGGCCGTGTAAAAACCTGGACGATAAATCTCCACCACCGTTTGAGAATCAATTTTATGAATTCCTACTACGGTTGATTCAATTCCCACTTCAGAGGGACCACCTTCAAGGATCGAAACACTCTCTCCAAACTCTTCAAACACATGCTTACTAGTTGTAGGAGAAGTCTTTCCAAACTTATTGGCACTGGGCGCCGCAACCCCTCCTTCAATTTCTGAAAGGAGTTTGAGAGTGATTTCATGGCGAGGACAGCGAAGTCCCACAGAATCAAGACCTGAAGTAATAAGGGGATTAACTGAACTGTGCTTCTTAGCAATAAGTGTGAGAGGGCCGGGCCAAGCGGCAAGTGCCAGAGCTTCATGAATCTCTGTCCATTGGGAGGTCAGCAGTTTAGCTTTTGCCATGGAATCAATATGGACAATGAGTGGGTCAAAGAAGGGACGCTCCTTAGTGGAGAAGATTTTCTTGAGTCCAGCATCAGAATAGATCCAGCCGCCTAGTCCGTAGACAGTTTCAGTAGGTATGGCCACTACATCGCCACTCAAGAGCTTTGTTTTGGCGTCATCTAGATCGGTTAGTTTCAATTATTCACCTATACTTGCAGGCATCCTCGATCCAGTTGACCGGTAGTAGTTATCAATAACCCCTAGACCGCGAAATTGTCCATTAGAAAAATGTTGGGTGAAAGTACTTCCAATGTTGGTCGCGGCAAAGATTTTGCCGTTAACAAAAGTGTTTTCTGCTCCAAAGAGGCCAATAAGAGAAGAGAGATTTTCTGATCTCTTATAGTAGGGAGCGATGAACTGTTTAAATTTATAAAGCGATGGCTTGAGATAATTGGCCCGGTAATCAGCTAAAAAGGCGATACCCAAAAGGCCAATGTCTTTAACGCATTTTTCGTTGCCTGTGAGATTAGCTTTTAAGAGAGCATTCCTTTTATTTTCGTCGGCCCAGTCAGCAACTTTTTTAGAAGCACAGACATTGGCAATTTGAATGAAGGTCTCTGAAATGGGACGGTTAACAAAGTAATCAAAGCCTGCTTTTTCTATTAAGAGCTTGGATTCCACAATCATGGGACCACGTAAATTTTCACTCCTCACAGCATCTAAGAGATTCTTGGGCAGTGTGGTGAACTCGTCGATAAACCAAACCACATCATTTTTATACCTCTTATCAGTCCAGCGGGTTGTACTGCTGGCCTCATAACTTTGAGTGAGTTTAAAGGAGAACTGCTCTGAACTCTCGATACGTTGAATGTTATTTACTGCGGCCTGAGGGTGAGTGGCCTTAAATTCCATTTCAATTTCTTTGGAATAAATCGCTGCATCTTTTGTTCCTACAGGAAGTTTTAAAATGGCGTAAAGAACTGTAGAGAAAATCCGGCTCCAGAGATTCTGCACAAAGCGCACTGATTGAGAATAGTTTTTAAACCACACAGTCGCTACACCGTCTTTAATGGTGTGGATGGATTCAGTTTTTTGTTTTTTAAGTTTACCCCAAAGAAGAACACTTCCTTGCTGCTTTAAATCTTCTACTTTGTTTTCATCAAGTAAGGTCACATATGGTTCAAGGGCCTTCACTTCGCCAAAACCTGTCATGATATTTTTAAACTCAGCATTCTCTGTAGGGTCTTGAGAAACATGCTGCCATTGTTGTTGAGAGAGGCTAAGAGCGTAGCTTTTTCCAGCGGTATAAGTATACGAGAGGTCGTATTCAAGAAGTGTCACTTTTAAAAGATTGAAGAAGTCTAACTGAACACTTGTGGTCGCTCCAGCCATCGCTGATTTCGAACTTGTCACTCCTAGGCGAAAGCGGGGAGAGTTGGCGTCTTCGGCTTTTGAAGATTGTACAGAAACCATTTGCTTAAGATCATATTGAGCAAGAATTCCTCCAGAAATCGAAAAATTATAAAGTGGGGGAGAAGTGATAAGTCCACCAGCTTTGGCAGTCCACTTATCTTCACGACGTATGATTTCACCATCACCCATAGTCTCTATCCCTTCCTTATTAAATTTCATAAAAGGGAGAAAGAGTTTTGAATAATCTGAAGCGAGAGCTTCATTATAAGAATTGGCAAAGTGCCAGTAGTAATAGGTGCGGTGAAAATTAATACCAGCAAAGGCAGCAATATCCATCCCAGGATCAACTAATCCAGCTTCTTTTAATTTTTCAAGAAATGTTGTGGCCTGGATATTAATGGTAAAAGAATCTAGAATCATCCACTGATCATTGGTCATGGGCGGAGTAATCTGGCGGTCAGCGTTTACACTGGCAGTTCCAAAAGGTTTTTGCCAACTAAAGCCCGAATAGTTTTGTGAGCCTAGGTTAAAAGTATTATTCCAAGTTTGGATTTGACCCACTTGAGCTTGCCCAATTCCTTGATGAGAGAGTTCAAGTTGTCGGCGGATTTCGTCATAGAGAAGTGATTCATTTGTTCCGGGAGTTGAACTGCGGGTACTGAATGACTTTGAAGCTTCGCCACTGCCCACTAAAATCGAGCGCACTGCCTGATCATCAGGAGCTGAGGCATCGTCAGAGCTCATCATCATGGTCTTTCCCCGAGAGGAAGATACCTGAGATCTTTTCATTTCAAGGCGTCTAATATACTCTTGAAAATGTGGTTTTAATTTAATGTGTGTGAACTCAACAGCGTCCACGGTGAGTGGTGCTAGAACCAGTAAAAGCATCCATACTGTTTTCATAGGTACCTCGAAGGCATTCATTCGCCATTCATAGAGGTCCATCGGTCATCTTTTTAGTAAAACTTAATGTCCCTTCCCG
Source organism: Bacteriovorax stolpii (assembly GCA_945890905.1). GTDB lineage: Bacteria > Bdellovibrionota > Bacteriovoracia > Bacteriovoracales > Bacteriovoracaceae > Peredibacter. Next base: position 13,053 of record CAMDDI010000016.1, on the reverse strand, counting down.
TAGTAAGGGACTGATATCAGAGAGGCGAGTTCGAATATCAGCATGTTGCAAACGAACTATTATTGATAAAAAGTTAAAAATTATGAATCAAAACCCCGATTTTAAAGAATTACTCGATCAAACTTATCAGTGGCCCGATTATTATGATTTCAAATTCATTGTGAAAGCTGCAGACAAGCACCTGGTTCTTGAGAAGCTTTCAGGCCTCACCGTTACGGAAACACCGTCTAAACAAGGCAACTATGTTTCCATCAATGCACGTAAATTGATTAAAACTTCTCAAGAAGTCGTCGATCTTTACGAAGTGATAGGTACGATTAAAGGTGTAATGAGCTTCTAACCTGGGAATACCATGAAGTATAAGACCGCTCTTGTTTTGGCCGGTGGTGCGTTCGGTACTTCCATTGCTTTTGTGCTCGCCCAGCATTTTGAGAAAGTGATCATCATGGTCCGCTCAAATGAAATCTATGAAGAGATTAATTCTGGGGAGAACACAACTTATCTTCCCCATCAAAAACTTCCCTCAACCATTAAGGCCGCACTTTCTTGGAGTGAAGTAGAAAACATTAAATCTGGTGAGATTGAACTCATCATCTCTGGTCTTCCCATGGCCGCCATTGATGATTTCTGTAAAAAAAATATCCATGAAGTGGAGACTCTGCTTAAAAAGGGAACTCCTTTTATTAGTTTGGCCAAAGGAATAGATCACCAAACCCTTCTTCTTCCAGATGAAATGTATCGCTCTCACTTTCAAAAGTATCATTCTCAATTTATGTATCTCTCAGGTCCCTCATTTGCCAAAGAGATTGTAGATAAGCAGATCACCATTGTATCTCTGGCCGGCGAGGACCGCGAAGTTCTGATCAAGGGTTGTGAGATGCTGGGGACTGAGTTCTTTAAGGCCCTGCCAACCACTGATGTGAAAGGTGTTCTCCTTGGTGGATCACTAAAAAACGTGATTGCCATCGCTGGAGGGATCATGGAAGGCCTAGGCTATAACCATAATACCCGTGCCGCACTGATTACTCGAGGCATTGTGGAGATGCTGCGTTTTGGAAAAGAGTTTGGGGCACGGCCTGAAACTTTTTATGGCCCGTCTGGAATGGGAGATTTAATTCTCACTACCACAGGTGAGCTTTCACGAAACAAGTCTTTTGGAATTGAAATAGCCAAGGGTAGAAAACCAGAAGATATTATTAAAAATTCTAAGTCGGTGGTTGAAGGTTACAAGACAACTAAGGCCGCATATCTGTTGGCCAACAAGAAAAATATCCGTGCTCGAATATTTTCAGGACTCTATGAAGTGCTCTACAATAATCATGATCCCAAAGAAGTGATTCAAATGCTTATGATGCTTCCGCCTAAATTTGATGATGAACTTTAGCGCTTTAGATATTCTTCAATCTTAGCAACTGTAATAGTTTCACCCAAAGAATGAATCTCTCCATTAGATGACTGCACAAAATATGCCGGCACTCCGACAATTTTAAATCTCTTGAGAAATTGGGTGATGTTATCATCCCTCTTAGTCCAGTCGGCCCTCATGGTCACCAGATTGTACTTATGCTTGAGACTCTCAAAAGAGTCTGTTTCAAGAACTAGTTTTTTATTCACCTTACAAGTCAGGCACCAGGCCGCTGTGAAATCCACAAAAACAAGTTTTCCTTTTTCATCTGCGAGCTTGGATTCAGACCACGGGATCCATTCAGAGGAAGATACTTCAGAGCTAACTGCTAAAGGGGATTTTAAGTGCTGAATTAAAAGTACACTCATAACCAGAGGTATGGCAAAAAAGATAAATTGCCATGATCTTTTTTGAGAAACTTTGGCGGCAAAAAAGAAAGCAAAGAAAAAGAGAGCAAAAAGAAGATTGAGCTGCCAACTGATACTGGGATAATCCACCAGATTAGAAAAAACATCATAGAGCCAAACCACGGTGGATAGGAGTGAAAAACCTAAAAAGTATTTAAGCTTCTCCATCCATGCACCTGGACGGGGAAAGATCACTAAGCTTTGGGGAAAGAGGGCTGTTAAAATAAAAGGAAAGGCCAAACCCAGTCCAATAAAGAAGAACATCACAAAGATAGTCGAATTAGTTGAAGTCAGAGCAAAGGTTAAGGCCGTGCCTAAGAAAGGAGCCGAGCAAGGAGTTGAGAGAATGGTGGTTAATACTCCAGAAAAAAAATCCCCAGAAAAATTATTATTAACCTGAGCACTTCCGAGTTTAGAGCCACCAGGAGTGATAAATTCAAACAATCCGAACAAGTTTAAACTTAAGATAAAAAGAATCATCATCATGATGAGAATAAATGTTGGTGACTGAAGCTGAAAGCCCCAGCCAATCTCTTCGCCGGTAAATTTTAGTCCCACAATCACAGAGGCCAAGACCATAAAGGTCGAGATCACGCCGGCAGTATAAGCTAGATTATGAGACAAGAGCTTTTTTCGGGGAGTATTCTTGTGCTTAATTAGACCAAAAAGTTTTAGAGAGATTACTGGAAGCACACAAGGCATGAGATTTAAAATCAAACCACCGATGAAAGCAAAAAATAAATATTCAAGCAAAGAGCTACCTGCTTGAACTGAACCAACCGCTGCTAATTTATCAGTGTGAGGAGGAAGTTGTTTATAAAAATCATCTAAGGCCGGTGAAGAATTTGAGAAATTTTTAATCTTTAAAGTGACAACACTCACTCTTCCATTGGTGGGAGCATTGTAGAGGAATCTCAAATCATATGCCCGAGGGAATGTCCCATTTGCAGCTAAGGCAACAGGTGGATCTTGGTATTCTCCATCCCACTCGATGTCAGTTTGCCCATACAATGTGCCATCTTTGAAATAAAGTTTTTCTCTCTTATAACCAAAAGGAGCATGGGGAAAGCCAGTTAGAAAATTGAGCTCGTGGGGAAGCTTAGCAGTATTTAAATCTTTAAGAGTGTAATGAAGAGTTAAAACATTTGAGTCTTTTTTTCGTGTCAGATAATATTCAAAACCTTTGGCCAAATTCTGATCTTGTGGACGATTTTCAAAAGAAGCTTTGAGTTCTTCACCAGAATATGGTTTTGCCGTACGGTTGGAATTAAATTCTTCACCAGCTTTAAGTTTAAGATCTGCTTCACCAGGTATACAAATATCCTTACAGATTAAAACACTGATATGGGCATCAACTTCACCGGCCATATCATCAAAGAAAAAATGTTGGCGGCCTGAATAACCAATCGTGAGAATATCACCGGTTTCAATATGCTTGGTGGGCACTGGCCATTCGTATGCCTTAAGTACAATGGGTTTTTTATTTTGAAAAAATTTAAAAATGGAGGCGAGCCCTGAGTCTCCGGGATTTTTCCAGTAGGTGTGCCAGCCGGCATCGTGATCAACTGTGACAATTATTTTGTTTTGAAATCGTTGGAGTGAAACTGTCGCGTGATCGTCGGCGGCCCACAAGGAAGTGGTCAACAAGATAAGAAAAATGGCTTTAAGCATGAGAATCCCTTATGATCAAAATGAGGGCAACAAATATGTCATTTCCGTCTCAGATTATATGCCTCACTGAAGAATCAGTCGAGACTCTGCATCTCTTAGGTCGATCTGACCTCATTGCAGGGGTGAGTCAGTATGTGGAAAGACCACCTGAGGCCAAAAAGCATCCTCAGGTTAGTCAATTCATTCGCTCTGATATAGAACGCATTGTGGCCATGAGGCCAGATTTGGTTATTGGATTTTCAGATATTCAAAAAGATATCGCCAAAGATCTTATTGGGCAGGGACTTAATGTATTAGTGACTAACCAGAGAAGTTTAGAAGAAATCCTTCAGCAAATTTTGTTTTTAGGGCGCTTAATCCAAGAAGAGAAAAAAGCCATTATTCTAGTAGATTCTTTTCGTATAAAAATGGACTCTATTAGAACAAAGGCCAAAACATTGCCTGTCAAACCCCGGGTATATTTTGAAGAGTGGGACAAACCACGACTAAGTGCCATTAAATGGGTTTCTGAACTTATTGAAGTCTGCGGCGGGGAAAATATTTTTAAAGATCGTATTGGATCATTGGCCAAAGACAGAGAAGTTCAAGATTCTGAAGTGGTGGACAGAGCTCCGGATATTATTTTTGGATGTTGGTGCGGAAAGAAAGTGAATACTGAGAGCTTTGGGAAAAGGGCAGGTTACCAGGCCCTACCAGCAATTAAAAATAATTTTATTTGGGAATTGCCACCGGAAATCTTCCTTCAGCCGGGGCCAGCACTCTTTGTTGACGGTCTTGATCAAATGTTTGCTTACTTCAAAACCCTGGGCCCTTGACGCCAAAAAAATCATCCCTATATTGAGAATTATGAAACGAATGTATGTCACATTGGCCGTCATGTTTATACTTTGTGTGGGTATCCTGAGTGCTCTCGCCCAGAAACTCTCTGGCACAACCGTTGTTCGAGTGGATTCAGTTACTCCCTCCGATGATATTCAAAAGCGCATGCAGATGCATGAGCAGTTTCATCAGCGTTTGCGGCAAAAACTCATGTATGGGGATGTCTCTGATGAAGATCTCTTCCAAGGCATGGATGATCTCTTTGAGCGTGCATTTACTGATGCCCATGGACGCCCCAAAGAATCAGGAAGTTTTCAAATGGAGTGGAGTGAAAATTCCGCAGGTCGCGTGCTTGTGATCACACCTCAAAGTCCTCAGCAAAAACTTGATCTCTCTGTGAATAAAGAAGTGCTCACTATCAAAGGTCAGAATGAGACCAAGACCCCTAATGGAATGTCTATGTCGAATTTCACCAATAGTTTTCCGGTACCGGGAGATTGTGACGGATCGAAAGTGAAGATAAATCAAAAAGAAGGCAAGTTAATCGTGGAATTTCCGTTTCGCTCTCAAATGAAAAAAGAAGTCACTCCAAAAAGTGATAAGGAAGTAAGAATGCCTCTTCCTCCTTCTGAAGAAGATGTCACAATCTAGTTTCCAGTAAACGCAAATTGAAGCATCAAAAATGCTAATGAAGTGAGAGCTAGTACTTGGGGAAGCATGGCTTTTTCCTTGTTTTAGTGGCCAGTCTTCAAACTCTACACCCTCCATGAAAATTAGCTATAATCCCTGTAAAAGTTATCTGGTATAAGCTTTAGGAATTATTCGGAATCCTCAAGCTCGGCAATATTTTCCTCAGGTTTATGCCGATAAATCCGACAAGAATGTTGTGAGTAATAAACCCATTCTGGAGGCCATTATGGCAAAGACTATAGCTTTATTTTTCGTTCTTGGTTTGATGGTAAGCTGCGCTTCTCATCACAATGATAGAACGATTTCTTCTGTGGATCCACAGGATGATACGTGGAAAGGATACGAGCGTTTCACACGTTAAGACGGTTTTTTAGACCAGTCTGGAATGGTGGAAACCTCATCCAGTATGTGCTTATAAGAATCTAATCGAGAGAGGATCAACTGATCCTCTCTTTTTGTTTGGTCTAGTTTCTGAAAGATACACCCCTTACTATTGGGCATATGATTGCAGTTGCTCATGAATTGGCATTTGGTGGCCATCTCTTGAATATCCGAGAAGCTCTGTAATAGCTCTTCACGGGTTAAATCCGACAGGGACATAGAACGGATACCTGGAGAGTCGATAAGACTGAAGTTCTCAGCATCGATTAATTCGGCCCAGGTGGTGGTATGAGCACCCTTGCTGCCTTTTCCCAACTCCCCACTCAAAAGTGTAACCTTGCCAGCTGAGAGCTTCGAGATAAGCCGGCTTTTCCCAACTCCGGAGTGCCCTAAGAGAACGGCAGTTTTATGGAAGAGTTTTTCAGACAATTCATCTAGGCCATGTTTAAGATATTGTGGCTTATAAGTTTTATCTTCCGAAGAAACTTCAAAGCACTCCACGTTGAGCCACTTGAGTCTTTCGGCTTCGAACACAATATCAAAATCATCAGGACTATAGAGATCCATTTTATTGAAAATCAAAAACGCTGGAACGTTCCAGTAATCTGAGCGGGCCAAGTAGCGGTCAACTAGACCTCGTTTATAAAGTGGTTTTCCTGCACTCACCACCACCATCATCACATCCACATTGGCGGCAATGACTTTCTTTTTATTCTCACGAGGAATGTTGCGAAAGATACTACTGGTGCGTTCGATGACCTTATCAATTTTCCACTCTTCACTTCCGTGACCTGGAGGAATCAAATCCACCCAATCGCCCACCACCATGTGATCTTCTTTGAGAAGAGCAGCGGGAGCAGTGGCGATGACAATTTCTTTGGAGTCTTCACGCTGACAGTCAAAGTGTCTTTTGGAGGAACGAAAAATACGGGCGCGAATGGTCATATAAGTCCAACCTAGCATAAAAGGGGTGAGTCCTGCATTGACAAGATTGGGCCCAGCCCTTAAAGTTCTAGGTTAAATGTCCTGAATCCTTAAAGTCGTTGGAATCAATGATCTTTTTTCAGTTTTCAGTCTAAGCGCACCGGTAGCTCAGTTGGATAGAGCAACCGATTTCTAATCGGTAGGTCACAGGTTCGACTCCTGTCCAGTGCGCCATTTGATTTTATTTAGTTTCATTTTGAGGTAAGCTTATTCTATGGAAAAAGTAACTCTAGCCTCAGATCAATCTCTACAAATAAATCTCCCGGATGATCAGCTCAATCTTATTGAGCGCAATCTTGAAATGTCAGTCGATGAACGGATTAATCAACTTCAAAGTGCCGTCGACCTGATTGAAGAGATGAGAAGCTCTTTAAAAGAAAGAAATGAAAACCGATTTCAAAACATTATTAAGTAAGCTTTCTGAAAATGATTTTGATTTTGTTCTTATTGGCGGATTTGCAGCATCCGCTTATGGATCTACCTATGTTACCTACGACTTGGATGTCTGTGCAGTTCTGACTCCAGGAAATATAGAGAAGCTAAGAAAAATTTTAGAGGATCTCCATCCTCAGCATCGGATGATGATTCCGAAAAAGTCTTTTAGTGAAATCCCAGAGAATTTAGACGGTATTAATAATCTGTATCTGTCTACAGATGCAGGGGTTCTTGATCTTATTTCAAATGTCGTTGGCGTAGGAGATTTCTCTGTTGTAAGTAAGTCCGCAATCGAAATTTCCATCCTTGGAAATAGATGCAAGATTATTTCTCTGGACGATCTAATTAAGTGTAAAAAGACGTTAAAGAGACCTAAGGATTTATTGGTAGCAGATGAATTAGAAGTCATTCGAGAAAAGGGAAAAGAGTGAGAGTCTAGGATCTCGACTTCACCTTGGTGATGATGGACTTCGGTATGATTATGCTCAATGGCACTCGTAAGATGCAGAGGACTCAAAAACGGCTGACGCATGCAGAAAGTGTAGAAGCTCGTGAACTGATGAAAGATGCTACCCTCGAAGAGTTCCCCGATAAAAGTTTGGTCAAGGGAGGACATTTTAAGCAGTTTGCCATCTGAGGACGGCTTAACAAAAATTGAGTCTTCTCATTTCAAGGCAATTCCCTTCACTCAAGATGTTGTTCTCGTCACCTATATTTCTACGAGAGTTAGATCGGGTAAAAAAAAGCAAGTTTTTTAAGAAGTTCTATCTGGCGCAAGAGTAATAATTTTTGGCAAATGGAGTTGCATCAGGGAACTACAAAACAAGATTAGTTCCATTCCTGAAATACTCCTTCAACGGTTTACCAATAGCTTGTCCATATCTTCCTTCAAGTCATAGTGTCTTTGATGAGGGGATTATGAATGAGGTGAGCTTATCTAAAATTGAAGAAATGATTTACCTTATTAGAGGTAACAAAGTTATGCTGGACTCTGATCTTGCTGACCTCTATGAAGTTGAAACTCGTCAGATGAATCGAGCGGTCAAAAGAAATGCCTTACGGTTCCCAGAAGATTTTATGTTTCAACTTTCGAATGAAGAGTTTCGGAGTATCCAAGAAATTAAGTCCCATAATCTTCAGTATGGTGGGCAAAGAAAACTTCCATATGCTTTTACAGAAAATGGAGTTGCAATGTTATCAAGTGTATTGAACTCAGAAAGGGCCATTCTAATCAACATTTCCATCATGAGAATTTTCACAAAGCTTCGAAGTTTCTTGTTACTTGAAAAGGGACTGAGCGAGCGGATGGATCAGCTGGAATCCAGCAGTAGCAAGGTGTTTAAGATTGTCTTTGAGAGGCTAGATAATATCGAAGCCGTGATCGATTCAAAGTTACCATTACGAAAAAAGAAGATTGGTCTTAAGTAAAGAAACTTGATGTGCCAAATTGGCACATCAAGTTTATAAGTGCTTGAATTGTTTGGCTCAGGCAGGGTGGTTTTATCCCATATTCATGCAAAAAGTTCTGAAGTTCACCACTCCCTTTTAAGATAACGGTTCCATCTTTAACTTCCACTTCGATATCAGTGGCGTCAACATCCGGATCACGATAGAGGGATTCACTAACGTCCTCTTTCACTCGATCATCTGTGCGTCTGTATCCTTTAGGACCCTTCCCATATGATTGGACATAACTAATAGTCCATTTGGAAGAGGAGGTCTCTGTCATTTTTTTATGACCAGACAGTTTCATGGGAAAACGATTTTTCATGCAGACGCCCTTCAGCGATCTTTGCATAATAAAGGTCTTCATTGATTTCCAAAGCCTCTTTGGCCAAGTCTAAAATCACGCTTGATATAGAGGACTCTATAAGAAGATTCTTTAAGGCTTCGAAATCCCGGTATAGATCATCTTCAATAGTGAGATTGACACGTTTTTGGGCGGGCCATTCTTTCTAAAATACAAAAATGCTCTAAAGTTTAATATTTATATCACGCAATTCAAGCTTCCCGTTCCATCATGCGATATCAGAAGAAGTGAACCTTTTCTGATATCGCAAATGTGCAGCATTTTTTATTAAAAATTTAAATCTTTTGAATTCCAGTTCTTATTTAGGCATTAAAACTGTGTCAATAACATGAATGACACCATTTTTTACAAAAATCGTATCTTCTACTTTCGAATTGTTCACGTAAACATACGTAACTTTCCCTGAGATTTTTTCTTTGACCGAAACACTTTGACCTTGAACCGTTTGTACAGTTCGTCTTGCAAGTAACTCATCTGCTGAGCATTCACCTGCTACCACATGATAGGTGAGGATTTTTGTGAGTAGAGGAATGTTATTCAAAAGCGCTTCGACAGTCCCCGTAGGTAATTTTGCAAAAGCAGAATCGGATGGTGCGAACACGGTAAAAGGACCGGGGCTTTTCAAAGTTTCTACAAGATTTGCAGCCGTTAGAGCAGTAACAAGTGTTTTAAAGTCACCTGCACCTATTGCCGTATCTACTATGTCTGTAGGTAGTCGAGGCTGTGCGATAGCTGTGGACATGAAAATTGCAATGAATAAAGTTAAAATTGTTTTCAAGAAAACTCCTTTTTTTAGTTTAACGACATTCTTCATTGGAGTTTATACTTTGAAAGCAGATTGTAATATTACTTAATAATTTCTTAAGATCTTTGAGTTTGGATCACCTGGAACAAGAGAAGTTACCTATTATTTGAGAAGGGATTAAATGAAAGAATAGATCGGCTTGAATCGAATAGCAGCAGGGTCTTCAAAATTGTGTTTGTAAGATTGGATAATTTTGAAGCCGTGGTTGCTTCAAAATTAAATTGGCAGCCTAAAGATGAACTTTGCACCCTCACCAGCTGAGCTTTCTACTCTTATCGAACCACCATGGGCAATAATAATTTGATTAGATATATAGAGCCCAAGTCCTAAACCCGCTTCGTTCATGTTTGAACCTGCTCTTTCAAATTGATTAAAAATCCGCTCCTGATCTTTGTTCTTAATTCCTCTGCCATTGTCTTCAACACTAATTTCAATTTCTTTCGGAGAAATCTTTTTTAGTTCAATGTTGATTAGTTTTCCGCCGTATTTGATGGCATTGGAAATAAGATTTCTCATCACTTGCCCAACTCGAGAAGGATCAATGTCACTAACCACGGGTGAAGTAGGTAGTTGAAAATTAAGAATGATATTTGATTCGGACAAAGATGAGACTTCTTCCTTAGATCCTTGGACTACGTCTTGGACTAAGACGCAAAGATCGATTCCTGTTTCAATATTTATCTTAAGTTTTCCAAGATGAACCGAGGATATATCTAAAAGATCTTCAACCAGTTTTGTTAGTTTGTTTACCTGTTTGATCGAATTTTCAAAAGCCTTTTTTAAAACTTCCTTATCTGTAGAGCCTGATTTATTTTGAACTATATTCTTTAAGATCATTTCAAGCTGTAGTTTTAGCGAAGAAATTGGAGTCCTAAGTTCATGGGAGGCGATAGAAAGAAATTCATCTCTGGCTTTAAGCGCTTCGGCAAGTTTGATTGTTTCTTCTTTATAAGAGGTAAAGTGTGTCGCAGCATCATTGACTGCTTGTTCGATTGAACAAACAATCACTTCACGTTCAATCGGACCAAGATTCTCTTCTTGCTCAAGCGCATCGAATATAACTTGTCTTAAGATATGATATTCAAAAATTAGCTGATCTATTGTGTAGTTAAGATCTTGTGCACGTTTATCGCCATGAAGTTTACCTAAACGAGATCCTTCTTCTCGATCATAGTGCTTTCTCGCTGTTGTGCGATCTATATTCTTATTAAGTGCATCTACCAGTCCCATCATATATTCAGGAATAGAGTCTCTAAGAGCAAGGCCTTCCAGATGGCGTGCGGCCAAAATTTCTTTTTTTGCTCTCTCCTCCCAGGCCTTCATAATATTAGGAATTTTTTCCTGAAGTCTGACTGCAGTAGATTTATTCATGTTGGTTTCCTATAAAGCTATATTCTTCAGCTCCAAACAAAGTCATTATAGGTATATCTTTTGGATTCTAAATTTAATTGAAAGCAAATGTTTTAATGCAAGAGCATATATTTAATAGAGAAATAGGCCTTGAATTATTGTCTATTGAGTCAAGGTTGTTATTAACTAGAGCAAGTTAATGGGTAGGCCAGGTGATCAGCTTAATCTTATTATCGATAGATTAGAGATAACTCTGTTTCTAAAGAAAAACCTTCCACATGAGATAAATCGTAGTTGAAGACAATGAGATCCATGGTGCTCTCTGTTTTGTTCACGATGCTTTTATGCAGATCTTTGGCCTCAATTGCTGAGTACAGCAAGTCAGCTCCTGGATGAAGAGAAAAAGGAAAGAAGCGTAATAAATTCTTTCATCATAGGTACTTTTAAAAATTCTCAATAAATCGGTAAAGCATTTCTCTGGATTCTTCAATTACCCGAGACACCTGACTAAAGGGTGGAGCTTTTGAACTTGTGAGCTCAATACCCAAAGCGAGGGTGCGATTTTTCCAATAGTAATAATCAGCACTCGATCCTTTCGCCACATATATTATTTTAGAAATTTGTCCTACTCGGTAGTGATTCACTTCTGCCATATAGTTACCAAGAGTTTCAAAAATCGCTTCATCTGCTGGAGCAGGAGATTCGTCGGTGTAGGCCCATGGGTACATGATGAGCTTGCCAGAGGCGTGAAGATCAATAGAACCTTTAATATCCCGAGAGTGAAACCATTTAATTAGTAGATCGATGCAGTCTACACTTCGCTTAGTCGGATCCAAGGGACTCGGGTAGTCGCGGTTAGGATCTTTTCCCTGAGTATAACGATCCCGCTTCTCATATCCTTGTGGATTAACCATTGGGATAAAATAAAGTTCTTTTCCATCAATCATGGCCGTTAGGCGCGCATCTTTTTGGTAGTTTTGAAGTAGAGTGTTAATGAGATCCATTTCAACTTCAACGGTAATGATTTCATCTCCATGGGTGGCGGAGGTGATCATGAGTTCTGGCTCAGCTTCATCCACTTGTACATTATCTGAAATTTTAAGTGCATACATTTTATGGCCGCCGCCAGTTTGACCAAAAGTTTCAAGCTTTGCGATATGTGGATATTGGGCTGCAAGATTTTTGAGCTCCTGTTCAACTTGAGAAAATCTTCTATATCCGGCAGATTGATTAGCTTCAACGACTTTTCCATTATTTACAACTTGTGCGTCGGGAGCAGATTGCAAAAATGCTGAAGCTTGAGAGTTGGGAACAATCACTTCAAAATCATCATCGATTCTTCTGGTCACTTCAAATCGGTTGGCCACAGCTTGCATGGTTTGGCTATTGGGCCCAATTAAGCGGTAGGTTCTCAGGTCACTATTGTTTCTGGCAAAAGCTGAGAAAGAAAAGATAAGAAGAGGTATAATAAAGTTCATATAATCCTTTTAAAAAAATTCTTTAATGCAAGTCTCTTTGAGGCAGTTGGCGCTAAAGATCATCGTTTTCTTATGAAGAAGCTAACATATAACTATGAGGTAAGAGGGAAGAGCTGGATTAATTTCACACTCACTTTAAAGTGTCCAAAGTTTGGTCACTTTTGATCGTTTTTTCACAAAGTACCCCTAATCATTCCAGTCTGACTTATACTCTCGAGATGATACAATTTATTTTAGTATTTACAGTTTTAAGTGGGGCCTTTGCACAATCTATCCAGGAAAATAATCCTGGAACGAGTAATGGGGAGATTGTTCAAGATACAGTGACTGATCTCATTGGGGAGATGATCCCTGGTCGTCATTCAGGTAATCAATTCATTGCCTGCAGTGATCAAGAAGTAGAGCTATATCAGAATGCATTGGAGCATGTTAAGCAACGCAATGAAGAAGTTCTCCAGGAAATTGAGAGTCTTACTCCAGAATATCTTCAATCTCTTAGAAGTGTAAAAGCTGCCACTCACATGGTGAAATGCGTATTAAGAAAAGCACCAAATATCAAAATTCATTGTTCTAATAATCCAAGCTTTCAAGGTTTAGCCTTTTGGGGTCTTAGCAGCCGAATTTATATGAATACGGAGTCTAACTGGACGAGTATGCGAAATGTCTATGGACACAATACTGGATTTGAAAAATATTTAGGTGGCACCGTGACCCATGAAATTGCTCATAAGTGCGGAGCCGTTGATGCTCAGTATTTTGACGGAGCCGAGTCACCCTCGATTTCAGGTTTAGTGACCTGGTCTTTGATCGCAGATTCA
>CAMDDI010000015.1 GCA_945890905.1 Bacteriovorax stolpii | reverse complement strand
TGAAAATAAAATGACTCTCCTAGTTTTACCTTTAGGAGGCGTTTTCGTCAATGAAAGTACCTGGAATTATAAGTCTGTCTGGATTATTTCGAAGAACAGCGAGAAGAGTAACTGGCGACGAATTTTTCTTTGCTATCACTCACGGATGCTGGACTTCTTTGGGCGGATAGTTTGGGTCCCTGCTGCATATAGGCGAGACGCTTTTTATCGTTCTCACAAACCTTATTCACCACTAAATCGTATTCCATCAGAGCTGCTACTGGGTAGGGAACTCCGTAAGCTGAGGAAATAAAATTTATTTTTTCGTCTTTTAGGTCTGAAAATGAGCTAGCGATGTCACGTTTGCTCAATTGAGCATGGAAAGAATCATAAAAAGACCCAATGTGATAGAAAAGCTTAACGGCCTTTACAAAAGATAGTTGATTACTATCGTCTTCAATATTTTTGCAATGTGACCTGGATTGAACGTTGCGCGAAAAAAGTTCTCTTAATACCCGGCACTCAGTCATAAATGCCTGAACCTCGCCGCCAGAACCTTCAATGGTGCCTTTGATAAAATCCTTAGCATTAAATGCATCATCGTAGGGATTAAAACTTTCGCGGTAAACAAAGTGAGTTAGCTCATGGGCCAAATCTAATAAGGCATCATCCCAACTTAAACGGCGGTTTAGGTAAACTACCGACTTAGACTCATAAATCACATGCTCTGGGGAATGAGGATTAAACTTTCTCACCAAAGTCGTATCAGTCAGGGAACCGTCTCCCACTTTCACGACATCCATAAGAGTTAAACCAGATTGAGCCGCTTTATAAGAAGCTTCTTTGATTAAGCGCTCACCAGTGCTTGAGCGCTGAAGAAGTTCTAAAAGTTTTTTAAGATTTGTTTCTTCAGATGATGAATAATCCATCCAAGTTTTCGTTTGAGTCATTCTTCCTTCCACGTGAATGGTCTTTTCTTCTGTGGCATACACAGAAGAAATCAGAAGAGAGCCGAAAATGAATGTGCAAATAAACTTCATCTTCCGACTTTTCGGAAGATGAATCTAAAGAGTGAAGAAAAATCTTAGGGCTTAGCGACAATTTTGAGGGTATGAAGAGACTTACCCGACGACCCTACTACGATATCTCCCAGAATTTGGGCGGGAGCTGCTGGAGCTTTAGTACCCGAGTAATTAGCTACAGCAACTTGATAAGTTCCAGGAGCCAGTTTGAGTTCAGTCATACGCAGCGCCTGAGGTAATGTGGTCCAGTGGCGAGTATCGGCTTTCTCCATGGCCGCAATTCCCTTAGAAGCAGCTACGTATGTGCCCATGGCGGCCGTCTTGGCAATAAAATCTCCGGCATTAGTGGATTCTAATTTTTTATAAACTCCGATTGCTGCAGCAATGGCAATGAGGTGCTTAATAGCAACTCTGGTTCCGGTTTTAGTATAGCGGGCCACCACATCTTCTTCTAAAACAATGCGTGCCAGATCTCCGTTCTCTGAAATAACTGGAAGTGGAGAATGAGAAACCACGACACCTTTGGAATTTAAAATAAAAATTTCTGTCCGCTGAACCAAAGGGACGTTTTCAATCATGGGAAGTTCAAACTCAATGGCCGCTTCTTGAACAGCGAGCTTAGTCATACTGTGGGCAAAGATAAAACTTCCAGGACTAGCTGTTGCAGTAGGGCCCATTCCGAGTTTATTCATGGCAAACTGGGTAACAAATTCTACACCTACAGAAGCAATCACGGCCTTGGCCCCTTGATTGTCCACTGAGGCAATGGCCCCTTTGATTCCAAAATTGAAAGGTTTTCCAATTTTTGGAGGAATAAGTCCTTCTTCAAGAATGATCACCACATTACCCGTTTCGGTTTGAACGCGTTTTACAATATCGGTATTGGGCCTGAGATCTTTGACTTGATTCGCAAAATCAAAACCTCTCACCTCTTTAGTCATGGCGAGAATCTTATAATGTAAAAAATCTTTTAAATCTTGGTAAGCAAGTGTTTCATCGTAGAGTTTCCTTGAAGGCAGCTCACCTTTTTTGATGGAAGCTTCATACTCTTTGATATATTCCACGTTTTTTTTATTAAAGAGAGAGAAAATCCCTCCTTCAACTTCCAAAATTTTCAAAGCGTCTTTATAAAGTTGAAGAGCAATTTGTTGATCATTTTTAATCTGGCTAATTTCGTGAACTTGACCGCCAAAGATTTTAAGCATCAGGTCGGTATGATAGAGAGTTTTATAGGTAGCGGAGCGCTGAAGCTCTGTGAAGTATGTGTCCCAAGCAAGAATTGTTCCTCTTGCTCCTTGAAGATCTAATTTATTTTGTGTTTTGAGGTAACGCGCATAATACGCTTTGGATAAATAGTAATGAGCAAAAGAGCGCTCATAGCTTGCGCCATAAAATTCATCAGAGGCATCGTTAATTAGTAGGCTTGAGGCCTTGGCCGAAAGCTTAGTGGTAAAGAGCTTATCGATGAGTTCCAGAGCTGCTTGAAAGTGAGAGATGGCCTTGGTTTCATCAGAACGGGCAGAGGCCACTGAGCCTTTTTCTAAGTGCCAGAGGAGTTCACTGCGTTTATCTTTTTTTAGTTCAGAGCTATTGAGAAGTTTTTCTGCCTTATCGTAATCGCCTATTGAGTAAGCTTCACGATAATCTTTCATTTGATCCTTCATCTTGGAGGCACACGCCCCCAAGAAGAAGAGAATCAAAAGAAGAGAAAATTTACGACAAAGATTTACCATCCAACAGATGATTTTTCAGAGTACTTGAAGACTTTTGTACGAGTACGAAGTACTTCTGTTGCTTTCTCCAAGTCTGTCATACGAATGTTCACAGAGTATTCCTTGATGGTTTTGCCATCGCGCTTTTCTGGTTTCATATAAACGTTACCGAAGATCAAGATATCAGCACCTGTTTGCTTACCAATTTTTTTGGCAGTTGAAGGATCAACCATCCCGTCATTTTGATAAGTAATCTCTTTTAATAGAGATTCACGCGCCTGGTTATCTACCAATTCAAATTCACCAGACAATGAAAGCTCATTTAAGAGTTCATCGTTCATGTCGCCGATTGGGAAGTAAGCTTCAGAAGTTTGATTCTGTACTTCAGCGATGAACACTTTCGGTGTTCCGAATTTGGCCTTCATCTTTCCGTAACCAGGGTGAGCTTTCATTTGTTTAAGTACATCCGTAATTGCCTGAGTCGTATCAGCACTCATCCAGTTATCAGTGATGGATAAACCTTTTTCATCAGATTCGTTAGCATCTACGCGTTTAGCTTTGAAACCACCGCAAGAGCTAGCAAAGATTGTAAGAGAGAGAACTAAAAATAAAAATTTCATCTTTTCTCCTTACACTTCGCCGTGACGAGCTTTAACAAAGTCATCACCTAGGTTCTCAAGAGCTTTTTTCACATTCTCTTTTGTTTCAGGATCATCAGCTTTTTCAACAAGATCTTCAGAGGCTTTATCTACAGCAGCTTTTAATCGACTTGATTCCATGCGGATAAGAGAAGCACAAGTAAAGCCTACGTAGTCTTTCTTCGCTCCCATCTTTTGCATGTAATTTCTTTTTTCCCAGTAAGTCTTAATCACAGCAGCACCGTTTACAAGAGACTGAACTCTTTCTGCCATAGTGTTAGAAACATACTCTCTCATTGGTTGAGTCTTAGGATTGTTTGCATCGATTGCTGCCTGGCCTTCTTGAGAAGCGGCAAGAGACTTCTGGATAAAAGTCACAATTTCAGAAGCAATATCAACGCGAACGTTAGCTTTAGCTAAGTTACAAGCAATCTCGCGATTTACTTTTGGCTCAGTTTCAAACGAGAAGTAACGGTATTTCACAATATCCATTTTCTCTTGTTCAACCCAAACTTCAGCGTCTTCAATCCAACCTGGACGAGTTGTTGAAGATGCATCCCGAACTTCGAAGTCACGTGAAATCGTTTCCGAATTATCCACGTCTTTAACTTCTTTCTTCTTACTAGAACATGAAACACCAACTGCGAGAACGAGGGCGATAGACATTAGCTTCATCATATGAGCTCCTTTTTTAGTCTAAATCTAAATCGGATAAATGTTGTTCGATATACATATCAAAGAAACTCTTAACTTTTAAAAGTGCATCTGCTTGGGTTCTGCCAGTAACTGTTTCAGAAGTTGAAATGACTTTTTTCTTCTCACCAGCTTCTAGGCTAGTCATGTTCAAGGTGAAAGTATATTTCTCGAATCCTTCAACATTGAGAAACTCTTTGATGGAATCAACATTTAAAGAAAGAACCTTATCGGCTTCCCCCTTTACAATGCGAAAGCCTGATTCAGTCAGAAGTTCTTTGATCTTTTCCTGCATCCAATCTGGTGCCTGTCCCACACGCAAAGCAAGTGGTTCAGCTTTTGGTCGGGACTC
This sequence comes from Bacteriovorax stolpii, assembly GCA_945890905.1. Taxonomy (GTDB): domain Bacteria; phylum Bdellovibrionota; class Bacteriovoracia; order Bacteriovoracales; family Bacteriovoracaceae; genus Peredibacter. Next base: position 17,234 of record CAMDDI010000015.1, on the reverse strand, counting down.
TCTCCACTTCAAGATATCTTGATAAGTCACTTTAGGAGTTCTTCCTCCACCGGCAACAATTGAATAGCGCTCATTTAATTTTTCACGCTCTAAATTGAGTTTAACGATTTTGCGTAAATTTGTTCTTTGCTTTTTTGCCCAGAGAATTTCTAGTTCATGATCAATTTTCTGTAAACGTGCACCTAGAAGCTCACTTGCCTTACGGCGGTCAAGGGAAGCGAGGGAATAAGTCAGACCATCTTTTTTATAATGCTTTTTGACTTGAACGTTTTCCAAAACTTGATCAACAGATTCTTGCATAGATTGCTGAACTTCTTGGCGCACTTCTGACTGCCAGGGAAAGCTAGAAGAGGACGAGCTACTGGCATTCAGTTCTGACTTTACCTTAACTTCAAAAATACTTGCGAGATTAGTTCTGGCCTGAGCATCTGCTTGAGCGAGAGTTTTCGCTTCTCCAGTGGCGCACAATTCTTCTTCTTCTTGGCAATGCTCATAAGGAGCATAAAGCCAGCCCGGAGTTTCCTGATGGCCATCAGAAAGAGAGGGTTTATTTTTAAAGTGAGAACACCCCATAAGGATGATCAAAAAGATTACGTATTTCATTTGGAAAAATTCTGTACCCGTTCCGTATTAAAGTCAACGTGATCTCAAGAAAGGTCATGACACAATGCCCATAGTTTAACTTGATTTTGAGCACGAACTTAATCTTAATTGGACATACTGATATTTTATCAGTGTAAACATGGAGGATTTATGGAAGTTGGTGAACAGGGATTTTGTGAATCAAAACCTATCTTAACAGAATCTTAACCTACACAAACTCAAGGTGCTTTGATATAGATGCCCTATGAAAAATGCTCATATTCTTGTGGTTGAAGACGAACAGGACATCCGTGATCTTATTAGCTTTCAATTAAAGTCCGAAGTACATTTAGTGACAGCAGCTGAGAGTGCCGACAAGGCAGTCAGTGTCATTGAAAGAGGAGATAAAATTGATCTCTTTATCATCGACTGGATGCTGCCTGGTTCAATGAATGGCCTTGAATTCACTAAGAAGCTTCGTGCCCAAAAAGTTTATCAAGAAACTCCTGTAATCATGATCACGGCACTCACTCAGCCAGAGAATATTGTGGCCGGACTTGATGCAGGGGCAGACGATTACATCACCAAGCCCTTTGATATGAACGTTCTTCAGGCCCGGGTTAGAGTGCAACTCAGAAACTTTGGATCAGCTCCAAAGACTCCTGAAGATCTGCTGACTTTTGGAATACTTTCTATCCAAGTCAGCAAATGCCGCGTGTTTGTGGAAAATGAAGAAATCACCCTCACCTCTACAGAGTTTAAAATCCTTTTGCTTCTGGCCCAGAAACCTGGACATGTGTTTACCCGTGAGCAGTTTATTAATAACATTCAGGGTGAGAACATTTTTGTAACAGGCAGAACCATTGATACCCATATCGCAGGGTTAAGAAAGAAATTAGGATCCGCATCTAACATCATTGAAACTATCCGCGGCATCGGGTATAGATTCAAAGATGTTATCTAAGATTGCCTATCCTTGGTTCTTTTTCTTCCGCATTGCCCGGCTCTCTCTTCTCGTATTTTTGCCCACACTCGTTCTGATCCTGACACTTTATAGAATTTCTCACAAAGAAGGACTAGTGGCCCAAATGACTCTTCAGATGGAAGAGAATTTAAGAACCACACGCTTCACACTAGAATCGGCCAAACTTGACTGGAAAAACTGGTGCGAGGGCATGCCAAAGATTGAGAGCACTCGCTACTCATTGGTACGCAAAGATGGAATTATCATTTGCGATTCCCTTAAAGAACGAACAGGAAAATCGATTCAAGAAAATGTCGAGATCATAGATTCATTTGAGAAAGGATTCTCCACCCAGGTCCGCTATAGTGATGTCTTCAAAACTCAGGCAGTATTTGCAAGTTTGAAAATTTCTGATCAAGTGGCCATCCGCCAAGTTGTCCCACTTTCTACTCTTAAAGATAACTTAAACCGCTTTGACCGGATAATTTTCCTACGAATTATACCCTTCGCTTTTTTGAGTTACTTGATTTTTATTTACTTTTTTTATCGAGCTTCCATCCCACTGGGTGTGATTCTGTCCAAAGTCGAAAAATTTAAAGTTGACCTTCCTTTCAATAAGACTCTTCAGCTTCTTTATCAAAAAGACCGTTGGGCCGAAATCGAAGAAGCTCTAAATGAAGCAGACCAGAAGCTTAAAATTCAAATAGTCCAAACCCGCACAGAGAATGAAAAGATTGGTGCGATTCTTGAATCTATCTACGACAACATCATCGCCATTGATACCTATGAGACTGTGTTGTTTTTTAATACGAACTTTAAAAAGAACTTTATGCGCGAGCGAGGTCAGCATGAAATTCTGCCTAAAATTTGGCACACATTCACTGATGATAAGCTTCTGAAGGCTTTTATATCGGTATTAAAAACTGGTGAAACCGTTTCACTTAAAGGAATGCTAGGTCTTTCCACCCATTTCCCTGACCGATACTACGACTTGACCATTACACCCCTTCGCACCACTGAAGGCAGAGTAAATGGGGCGCTGGGTGTATTCTATGATGTGACTGAGATAAAGCTTATTGAACAGATGCGGGTTGATTTTGTGGCCAACGTTTCTCACGAAATTCGCACTCCTCTGACTTCCATCAAGGGCTATACTCAGATTTTGCAAAGCCAGCGCGCTCAAATGTCACCTGAGTTTCAGCAGTTTTTGGAGAAAATTTTAAGCAACTCTGAAAGAATGATCTCTCTGTTCAATGATCTCTTGAATCTCTCAGTCATTGAATCAAATAATTTGCAAAGAATTGAAGAATTGGACTTAGATTCTTTGGTGGATTCAATTTCAGAGAACATTACGACCAATTACAAATCTAAAAAAATTGAAGTACAAAAAGATATCACACTGAAAACAATTCATGGGGACTACCGCCTTATGGAACAAGTTCTCTCCAATCTCATCGATAACGCCTGCAAATATTCTGGGAATGAACTCAATGTAAAAATTTCGAGCTTCGAAAAAAATGGCAAGGCGGTTATTACAGTGAAAGATAACGGACCGGGTATTTCTAAAGAGCACCTACAAAGAGTTTTTGAAAGATTCTACCGGGTAGATTCTTCTAGAGAATTTTCACGTGGCACGGGCCTAGGCCTCTCCATCGTGAAGCATATCGTATCAAAGCATGGTGGAAAAATTTGGGCCGAGAGCGAAGAGAACTCTGGCACCACTTTTGTGATCGAGCTACCTTTAAAATAAGTACTCTAGTTCCATACCATAAAGTTGCTTTTTGAAAGCGAAGTTGGCCGTATCTTCTGATTTATTCTTCTGATACTCATACTTTAAATTTACCCGGAAGCTCTTTCCAAAAGTTTTAGTAATTCGGGTGTTGGGATTAATTAGAAGCTCCTGCCCTCGTGCAGCACGGTTATTGATAGGGTCTGTACTTGTTAGAGACAACCCCACACTTGGTGTGAACCAATCTTTAACTCTCGCCATAATTAAATCAGTTCTCAGTGTCATGGCATTAGTATCAAAAGCCTCATTCTTTACACGGGTCTGATCATAACTAAAATAAATAATTAACGTATTGGTCGCGATACTTTTTATCTGCTCAAGAACAAAGCTGGTAGTATTTGAATTCGATGCGGATGCATAGCTTGTGAAAGCTCTTTTACGAATCCTTAAGATCGTCTCCCCTGAAGCAAAGAAATTAAATCGCTCTCCAAGCATGAAGGTATTTGAGCGGGAGCTAAATTCTAATTTCTCTTTTGCGTTCACATCTCTTTGAGCATAACTGTATTCGTAGTCAAATAAAGTTGAAGCCTGCTTTTCCCAAAGAGTATGTTCATAGGCAGTACGGAGGGCCGGAGCAAATAAGCGGTTATCGTTTCGATAAATCTCAGGCACACGGTTAAAATAATATGTATTGTTCATACGAAGTTCAGGGGCAAAGCTCATGAAGTTTTTTAAGTACAAAGTATAGCGACCGATGACATCCGTTTTTGAATACATTGAAGACTGCTTGGATTTAGATATGGTGGTTTCAGTTGGTGAAAAAGTGACGTTACTGTCATCACTTATTTCTTGGGAAACCCGCAAGAAGTAAGGTGGGTTAAGAGTGGGTCTGCCGTTGCGCAAATTAAACAATATGAGTTCATACTTACGCTGAAGGTTGACGATTTTCTCTTTTATTTGAGGAGCAAGAGGAGATTCTTCATCAACTTTGAAAGCTCGCTCATACTGAGGAATCACATACTGCTCAACACCTTTAAAGGCGTCTTTGCCTGATTCAACTTGCTCCAGGTAAATATCGGCAATTTGCATCTCTGCTGCTTGTTGAACTTCCGCAGCTTCTTCTTTCTCAAGCTTATCCACCGCCTGAAAGAACGTCAGTGCTTTTTTCTTATCCCCTAATTCTTTAGAGACAAAGGCAATATAGTAAAGGGAGACACCACGTTTAAATTTTTTATTGAGAGATTCTTTAAACTGAAGGCGGGCCTCTTCTAATTTATCAGCAGCAAAGAGGGCCTGCCCATATTCGTAGTTGAGATCAAGTGGAGAATAATCATGGCCCAGGGCCTTATCGAAATTAGCAATGGCGTCAGTATATTCTTGCAGGCGATTGTGCGTCATCCCCTTCCAGTAATAAATAAGACCCAAATTTGAGCGGCTGGAAGTGGAATCGTTGAGCAGTCTAACTTCTAAGGTTTTCAATTCTTCAATGGTAGAGAGATACTTTCCTTGAGCAAAAAGTGTGGATGCTTTTTTAAACAGACCATCATCTTTAGCTTGAGGTACTGCAACTTGCGCATCTTGGGCCAAGACGCATAAAGAAATAGTGAACATCAGCATCCATGCCAATAACTTAATCATCATTCTCCAAACAACTTATCGTAAAAATCTAACTTTATTGAACCTGAATTGTCACATCTGTAGTGGTTTTAATATTCACTTGCTGAGCTACGTCTTGAATGCCACCTGTCTGATTACGTTGATTATTACTCACGTCACTCAAACCAGAAGGAACAAAGTTCTTATTCAAGATATCATTTTTCGGACCTGCGGCGATGGCCGCTGGACCGGAAGCTGCTGTAGGTGAGTTCACCAAAACTTCACTTACCTTGGCCAAACTCACACCCGTATTTGAAAATACAACAGAGGGCTTAGGAACTTCTTGGACTTTTACAGTTCCAGTCGCAGTATCAGCTACAGCGACCAAGATTTTCCCGTCATTAGTGATCTCAACATTTTTTGGAGGTACATAACTTCCATCGGCTGAAATTTTTCCACTCTGACTGGGAATAAATGTATTGGTGTTGGGATCTAGCACACTACCGGGACCAGGAGGGATAATGACACCTGATTCAATATGAACAAAAGAACCATTGGCCGGTTTGACAGAATCACCATTTGAAAAGCCTTCTGCGCTTTTTGCAGCTGCTGCGGAACTTGCAGCTGAGGGAGGCGACACAGCAGTAGAGCTAGCACCTGCTACAACTGGAGTTGCTTGGGCCACTTCAGTTTTCAGCGTTTCAGCAGTATTGCTGACTGCTGCACCAGTGAGACCGGGAGGTACTACAGATTTAGCTTCTCCACTAGCACTGTCACTTCCTGGAGATCTTTCGGTATCGAAGTTTTCATTTTTCTCTAATTTTTCAAGTTGGTTTACATTCAGAAGGGACGGCACTGTAGGAGAAGCTCCTGCTGCATCCATTACTGAAAACTCACCTGGCATAATTCGAACACCACTATCGACGATTTGCTCTAGTTTTTCTGTGCTCAGTGATCCTGGTGAATCAATTTTATTGAAGACAACTTCACCTTCAAATAGGACAGTCGCAGTATTAATACCATTGGTTGAAACCATAAAATCCGTACCACGAATACCCAGAACAGCATTTTGAGTTTTAATAAACATTTTAGAGCGGTCTTTATTTTGAATCTGCAAATAATCCTTTGTCACTTGAGAGCGGACTTTACCTTTTACTAGTTCGATCACACTAGCATCTTTATCAGTGAATTTTTCAATGCGCATTTCTGAACTAGGACCCATATTCATTTGAGATTTATCAGTGAAAACCAATTTTACAAAACTCTTCTCCGCAGTTTTAATAACAGATCCATCCACCACCCAATCCCCATCTTTAAGTCTGGTAGTTTTTCCTACGTTGACGACATCAACTTCTCCGCGCAAAAGTTTCACAACAGCTACATTCTTCTGGGCCATTGCAGAAAATGAAGAAAGCAAAATGCTTAAAACTATTAAAAAACTTCTCATAATATTCCTTAGAGATTCGGTCGTCGACTTTAAGTATATCTCGACTTCCAGAGACCTCAATTAAGGCAAAAATCACCAAAACTCTCCCTGCCCGACTACTCCACTCGGGAACCTGTAAAATGTACATGTATGACCCTTGAAGGTGTACTTTTGCGCTGCGCAAAAACTACAAAGTTCTCTTATACAGGGAGCTTTCATGAATTTCATTGGTACAGCGTTGATAGGCTTAGTTTTGTCAGGCACGGCCCTGGCCTTTAGCGAATGGGACGGTCTTTCAAATCCAGATATTATTCGCTCAGGCTTCACTCACCGCCTCTATGATCTTCCTCTAGAAGGCGCCATTTTCTATGGACCACGTGGTTGGTCTGGTCACTACTGGCCTTCAATTAAAGGCGGGATTAATAATCGCTGGAATAGCCGTCGTGAAAAAGATCAATATGATTTTGTGTCTCCTACTCGAGATCAAATTTTTCGCATGAACGCAAATCAGCTTTCAACTCTGTCTCCTTCTGAAAAATATGACATTTTTATGGGTCGTTATGATTTTCCCTTGAAACAAGAAGTTTACTCTCACGCTCGCCGTGATGGGAAAGAATGGGAAGGAATTTGTCACGGTTGGGCCCTCGTATCTTTGATGTATGACGAACCAACGGCCGTGACTTTAAGAAACCCTGATGGAATCAATGTTCCTTTCGGTTCAGCCGATGTGAAAGCACTTTTGAGTTACTACTATGCTTGGCATGTTGATGCAGCCCCGGCCCGGCAAATTGGTCAGCGTTGTAATTTTGGTCGATGGACTGGTGGCCAGCGTGCTTGTGATGATGATTTAAATGCTGGTGCTTTCCATATCGTACTTACAAATAAAATTGCTCTGCAGAAAGAAGGGTTTGTAATGGATGTCGAAAGATGGGATGAAGTTTGGAATCAACCAGTGATTGGTTATTCATCACGTGTAGTGGGAACTTATACCCGGCCTTCACCGAGTGCTGCTAGGAATGCAGTAAGCGAATTGAAATTGGCCACGACGGTTTGGTATGTAGATGAAGACGAGCCATCTTGGTATCCAAATTTTGGAACAAACAATCAAGTCTTTGCTAAAAAAGAATTAATCTATCGATTGGAACTTGATTCTCAAGGACAAATTGTTGGTGGAGCATGGGAATCTGAAGAGAGACCTGACTTTGTTTGGAGTCGACCAAAAGAAACTTCCTTTCAAGGTATTCTTGCCCGACTTCCATTACTTTTAAAAAACTAATTTTCGAAAATACCGAAGGTCACGTGAGTGGCCTTATACTTACTTGGAGTTTATATGAAGTACATCAGTTTGATGGTCCTCTCGCTTTGTGCCACAGGCAGAGTCTTTGCTCAGTCACAAGCAGAAATCTATGTTGATGAAGCATGGCAAGGATTCTCTGCTCCTGAAATCATGAGTTCTGGTTTTAAATATAGACTTGCTGAACTACCTACTGAAGGCTTCTTTGATGCAGGAACTAAGGCCTGGTCAAGTACTTACTGGCCTTCAAATAAAGGCAGTATCGGAAATCGTTGGAACTCACCTCTTAAAGAAACTTTTGATTACTATTCTCCAAACCGTGATCAAGTTAAGCGTATGTCTCAAGAGCAAATTGCCACTCTTTCTCCTGCAGAAAAATATGATCTCTTTTTAGGACGCTATGATTATCCTTTGAAGCAAATTGTTTACAGCTCAGCTTCTAAGCGCGCTAAAGATTGGGCCGGCATTTGTCATGGTTGGGCACCAGCCGCACTTAATCACTCTGAGCCAACTCCAAAAACTGTTGTGAACCCAGATGGAATTGCCATTCCTTTTGGTTCTGCCGATATCAAAGGTGTTTTGAGTTTCTACTACGCTTTCTATACTGATGATCAAGATACTGATCAAGTTGGACTTCGTTGTTATTTCGGAAGCTGGCTTGGTGGAGCGAGAGGATGTAATGAAGATTTGAATGCCGGTGCATTTCACATCATCATCGCTAACAAATTCGGAATTCAAAAAGAAGGTTTCTTGGTTGATGTTGACCGTTACAATGAAATCTGGAATCAACCTGCTTATGGATATCAGACTCGCGTGATCAGCGCCTGGTTGCCAGTTTCTCGTGGAGCTGCTTCAAATGCCGCTTACGAAGTACGTGTCGCAACTGACTTCTATTATACTGATGAATCAGATCCTACTTGGAATGTTGTTTACGGAACTAAAGAGCAAGTGATTACCAAAGTGGCTTACCAGTATCGTTTGGAACTAGATGCTATGGGAAATATTGTTGGTGGTGCTTGGGAATCAGCTGATCGTCCAGATTTTCTTTGGAACAAACACAGAGCGACTAGCTTTGATGGTATCTACTCTCGTCTACCAGAACTCTTAAACGACTAAAAATCAAAAGGGCCCCACAAGGGCCCTTTTTTATCTAAGAACAAAAACCAACTCGTTTTAAATTTTTCACAAAATTCTGGGCCTTCTCTTTGGAGGTTAATCCCCAAGTAAGCCAGCGGTCAGATCCGCGGTAGAAAGAAATGAAGTTTGTCTTCGCCGCTTTTTCAAATTTCAACGTGCATTTTTGCTTATCAATTTTATCGGTGCAAATTCCCAAATCTTGAAGACTTACTAATTCTTCGGCCAAAGCATCGGCCGATGTATCCTTCACGGCCATCTTTGAGTGAATAACATTTCCTGAGGTAAACTCCACAACTTTAACTCCAACAGATTTTCCTAAGCGGATGTCACAGTTGCTTTCAGCTTTGGCGTAAAAGCTTAAGAGAAATAAAAGAATTGAGACATAAAATTTCATAATCCATCCATCATTAGGTAGTGATACTTGGATTCTAGATCAGTTCAGCATCAGACTCATGAGAAATAGGACTAGAATGTAAATCTTCGAGGGTGGTGTCAACAAACTAGACAAAACAAGGGACCAGAGAAGCTCGTAACTGATTAAAATCGCATAAGTTTTTCGGTCTCTAAACCGAAAGCCAAATTGCTCTGGTAGGAAACTCTCTACAGCATAGGTGGGTGCTGACAAGTTGATATTATTATAACCTGCTAGGCCCTAAGTGGAGTAAATAAAATGCCCATGCATATACGGGTGAGTTCATTACAAAACTAAAATTAATTTCATCTCTGAGGTTGAAGTTTGCTTTTTATCCATGGAACGAACATGGGAAGAATAGAAACGAAGATTACACCGAAGATTACGATATGGAAATTTCTCTTAATGACTGGCAAATTACCAAAAAAATGTCCAGCGAGAATAAATGTAAAGACCCAGGCAATGGCCCCAATAATATTAAAGGAAATAAATTTTTTGTATTCCATGGCCCCAATACCGGCGACAAATGGTGCAAATGTCCGGGCTATTGGAGCAAACCGTGCGGCCACAATGGTAAAAGATCCCCACTTCTCATAGAACGCTTGAGTCTGTAGCAAATATTCTTTTTTGAAGAATCTATTTTCTCGGTCAAAGACTTTTGGCCCAAGATATTTTCCAATTTGGTAATTAACCGTATCCCCTATAATTCCTGCCACAGTGAGTGTTCCCAAAAGTATCCATACATTGAGTCCATCATCCAAAGCAGAAAGAGCACCCAACGCAAACAGAAGAGAATCACCTGGTAAGAATGGAGTCACCACAAGGCCCGTTTCACAAAATATAATGAGAAACATGAGAACATAAATCCAAGGGCCAAAGATGGCAATCCATGAAAGAAGGTGCTGATCGAGGTGAAGAATAATATCAATTAGGTTTGTCATGGGTTTGATCTTATCAAAAGAGATACTCGAGCTCAAGGCTAGTGATGTGCTTTTTGAAATCAAAGTTAGTCTTATCTTTCGAGTCATTTGTCATGTAATCAAATTTGAAATTTGAGCGCCATCTCTTGGCAAAAGTTTTTGAAAGGCGGAATCCAGGTGTTAAAAGAAGCTCTCTTCCGCGGTTACTCCGATCATTAATAGGGTCGGTAGTTGTTACTCCCATACCAAAACTTGGAGTAAAAAGATCAAACATGCGGGACATGATCAAATCAGTTCTAAGAGTTAGAGCATCAGTATCAAAAATATTTGAGTTTACCCGGGTTCGGTCGTAACTGAAATAGAAAAGCAAAGTATTGACCTTGAGATTTTTGATCTGCTCAAGCACAAAGCTTGTGGTTGAAGCATCTGCAGAATCAGTGTAACTATCAAAAATACGGTAACGAAGTCTGACAGTTGATTCCCCAAAATCAAAATAATTGAATCTCTGTCCAATCATAAAACTATGAGCGCGGGAGCTAAAGTCATATTGATGTGTCCCATTCACATCCCGACGGGCCTCATTAAAATCATAATCGACAATTGTTGATGCTGGGCGCTTCCAAAGAGAGTGTTCGTAGGAAGTACGTAATGCAGGAGCGATGAGGTAGTTATCGTTGCGATAAATTTCTTGCACACGATTAAAGTAGTAGGTGTTGTTGACACGAATCTCTGGGGCCACGCTAAGGTAATCTTCGTGATAAAAAGTGTAGCGACCAAAGATATCTGTTTTACTAAAAAGAGATCCTTGCTTGGCCTTAGAGATCGTTGTTTCTGCAGGTGAAAATGTTACGTTGCTATCAAAGCCTAGTTCCTGAGCAACACGCAAGAAATACGGCGGATTAATAGCAGGTCTGCCATTGCTAAGATTAAAAAGCATCAAATCGTATTTTCTCTGAAGGGCCACAATCTTTTCTTGGATACGGCCCGAGAGTGGAGATTCGGGATCCATGGCGAGAGCTTTTTGATATTGAGGGATCACTATTTTTTCAACGGTCTTGAAGGAATCTTTCTTCTTTTCTGCCTCATCCAAATATATGTCACCCACCTGAACTTCAGCTGCTTGCAAAACTTCTTTGGCCTCTGGAGTATTTAACCGCTCAATGGCCTTATAGAATGAATAGGCTTTTTTAGCATCACCCATTTGTCGGGCCACATAACCCAAATAATAAAGTGAGACGGCAACTTTGAATTTGCGGTTCACGGAATTTCTAAATTGAGCACGGGCCTCAGAATATTTCTCAGAGGCAAATAGAGCTTGGCCATATTCATAATTGATATCAACTGGTTTGTTGTATCCACTTTTTAAGGACAGATCAAAATAGGTAATTGCATTGGGAAAATCTTGCAGACGGTTAAAACTAATGGCCTTCCAGTAATAAACTAATCCCAGTCGCATTTGCTGACTTTCAGGTTTTTGAAGAATAGTTTGTTCTAAGATATTGAGTTCGTCGATGGTTGACTGATACTTGCCTTCGCTAAAGAGTTGGGAAGATTTAGCGAAGAGTTGATCTTCTTGAGCAAAACATGAATAGCTAAAAAAAAGAAATAAGAATAGGAGGCTCTTCATGGATTAAGGGCCAATCGTAAAACGTCTAATTTGAGAAAAATTATTAGCTCCCGTTTGAACTGCGTTTTGAATGTCTGGCACTCCTCCATTGGGGGCAGGCTTCAGTGCATCAGCAGCATTAGGATTAAAACCTTTATTCAAAATATCATTGGGTTGAGTGGCCAGTCCTCGACCACCGACTGCATCAGCTTGATTCATAATAGGTGGAGCACGGACAACTTCAGTCTTAGTTGTTCCATTCTGATCATTGACAACCATCAGTACTTTTCCAGAACTTGTGATTTCCATATTCCGAGGTGGAATATAAGTTCCATCAGTGGCCGTTGAACCACTATTTGAAGATATATAAGTATTACTGTTAGGATCAAGAACACTCTTTGGACCTGGAGCAATGATTGAACCTGAATCTAAATGAAGAAAAGATCCATTGGCAGGTTTGAGTTGCTCACCTTTCATATATCCATCTGGATTTGAATGATGTGAAGGCACTGGAATTGGAGCTTGAGTCACAAAACGGCTGACTTCATTTTTGAGCGCAGAGTTATCGTTACTCACCACTTGCCCACTTAAACCTTCAGGAACCACCGAAGACTTAGTGTCTTGATTTGGACTTGAACTGGGGGCTCGGTCAGATTCAAAATTGCCATTCTTCTCGAGATTTTCACGCTGATGAATGTTTAAAAGAGCAGGTACAGTAGGAATGCTTCGGGAATTTTCCACTACAGAGAATTCACCAGGAAAGAGATGAACACCTCGGTCAACAATTGCCTCAAGTGCTTGTGGAGATTTCTCATTGGGTGTAGTGAGTTTATTAAACACAACTTCACCTTCAAGAAGGACTGCCGAAGTATTTTTGCCATTAGTAGAAAGAATAAAATCTGTACCTCGCACTCCCATCACAGCATTAGATGTTTTGATGAGAAGTTTTGATTTATTTTTTTCATTTATTTGTAAGTAGTCTTTGGTCACTTGTGAGCGAATTTTACCGTTCACAAGATCAATCACCCCTGGTTCTTTATCCAGGAATTTTTCAATCTTCATAGTGGAATTTGGCCCAACATTCATCTGAGATTTATCTACAAATACCAGTTTCACAAAACTTTTATTCGAGGTTTTTACCATGGATCCTGAAGTCACCCATTCGCCCTCTTTGAGCTCAACCACATTATTATTGGTGGTGAGAGTCACCTTTCCTTTCACAATTTTGGCAACAGCAACTTTAGTATCTGACCAGGCAGGCGTAAGAGTGAGGACCAGCAAAATGAGCAGTAAGCTCTTCATAGTGTAAAATTATAGCCCTAAAGGGATTTGGCTCAAAAACTGCTTAAAATCCAGCAGAAAATGCCTCACCCGATGGACATGTCCGACTCTAACGGTTGGAAAACCAGGGAGAATCTTAAGTAAAATTGACAGGGTTGGAGTCCTTACTTGGTTTATGGCCTCATTTGGTCTAAAAGATGAGCACCTAAGGACAATTTATGACTATGAACACAACCCCCGCTCAACCTGAGAACTCATTTAGAATCGCTCTAAATCTTGAGCACGCTGAATCTCGTATGGATAACGTGCTTTTGACCGCCCTACGCGCTCAGGATGAAAATGAGAAGCTTAAGGCCGTGTCTCGGGCCGGGTTGAAAGATCTTTTTGGTAAGAAGCAAATTTTGATCAAAGGTCAGCGAGCTAAATCCTCTTCAGCTCTTGCCCGTGGTACGACATACGTAGATATCTTAGGATTTTAAAAAACTACTTTTTCTTTTTCTTCATGGATTGAACCCAGGCATGAATGGCCGGGATATCTTTTTGTAATTTGGGAATTTTCTTCATCGCCTTGGTCTTTCTCTTAGGCACAAATCCAACTGGTAAAACTGCTGGGTACCCACCAGTCATCACTTTAGAAGTCATCACCGCTAAAGGTGCATCTACCATTTCTGGGCCAATGGAGCCTTTCATATTGGGATCTTTATTGTGACAGGCAATACAGTTGCTTAGATAAAGTTTTTTACCTTTATCTAAAAGTGCCTGATCAGCGTAAGCAGAAAAAATCAGGGAGCCCAAGAGGGCCCCCATGAATTTGAATTTCATTAAACCATGACCTCAATAATTGCATAGAGAGCTACCATCAAAGCGAGTCCGAAATGTATCACACCTTTCACAGTAGCAATTGGACCAAGCTTTCCTTTGATCGCGTTTACTTCAAGGGCCAAGATAATGAGCGTCACTACACCGAGAACAGCACCAGGAGAGAAATCATCTGGAATATTCAAAGTTAAGTGTCTTGAAGCACCCATGAAAAAGAGCAAGGAAAAAGAAAACAAAACGTTTGTTCTTGATGCAAGAAGTGCCGCTGGAGCAGCTTTAGCTGCTTCAGGATTCGCAGCTCCGCCACCAATTACAGTATTTGCGTTGGCGATAAGGATCTGTTGCTTAGGCCAGATAATGAGCCACACATTTAAGAACATGATAGTTCCCATCAAAGCACCAGTGTAAATAAAGATACCGTATGATGTTGAGAAGAAACTTGATCCAAGATCTTTTCCAACTAGGGCGAGCATCGCTACACCAGAAAGGAAAGTTCCCATGGCACCCCAACGAAACCACCAAAGAGCTTTAGGAACTAGTTTAGAAAATGCTACGTTCTTAACAGGAGCATCGATTTCAGCAAAAAAAGCACCTTGAACGAAGTTAAAATAATAAAGATGACCAATCCAAGCAACCGAAGAGAAGAAGTGAATCCAACGAAGGATCATGATCAACCCTTCTTCTGTAAATAAGGCCACGTCCATAACAACTCCTGATAAAGGTTTCTAATGGGAACATTCTATCCTGTCATCAGCCTGAATTTACAGTAAAAATCACTACTGCCGCGATGAGCAATGCACAATTTAGGGCTAAAAGTAGAATTTTAGATATGAAACTCCATGCACACCACATTTTAGTGAAACACGAATATGAAGCTAAAGACATTTTGCGCAAACTTGCGGAGGGAAAAAGTTTTGAAAGTCTGGCCAAAGACTTTTCTCTCTGTTCCTCAGCTTCGCGTGGAGGAGATTTAGGAGAAATTAAAAAGGGTCAGATGGTGGAAGCATTTGAAAGAATGCTATTTAAGTTAAGGCCCAATGAGATTTCGGCAGTGGTGAGAACTCAATTTGGATATCACATCATCAAACGCGCAGCTTAACCAGTCGTGAGCATCCCGCAGGCAATTCCCGTCACTGTTTCCCGCAAAAGAACGTGATCATTTCTTTCAAGAGAGATCTTTTGAATGACGTTGAGTGGATGAATCATGCTAGAACGAAACTCAATACTCTCTCCCAGTCTAGGTTGAAACCAAGTAAAATTCTTCTGATCACTTACGTCTTCAAAGAATTTAACTGTGAGTTCATACTCCTTGCGAATTTTCTCACTCCATAAGTTTTTACTCTCTTGAGAGAGATGAGAATGATTCAAATGAAATTCCCACACCCCGAGTTCAATTCTTGCTAAAGTGAAGCCTAAATTTTTGATGTAGGATTGCATGAGGGGTGAATTGCTATGGTATGCCTTTAGTTCTTTCTTCTGTTCTGATGTCAGTTCAGACCAGGCAATCCCCACTCCCCACCAAATAGGCAACAGAAGACGGGTTTGCGTCCAGCAAAGAATCCATGGAATCGCTCTCAGTGTGAATTTCCCTTTCCCATTTCGCTTTGTAGGACGGGATCCAATCTTTAAGAGATTGAGAAAGTCATAAGGAGTGGCCTCTGAAGTCATCTCTTGAAAATCTGGATCTCTCACCAGATTTCGGTAAGAATTTTGGATGAGGCCGGCGAACTGATCCGCAATCTTTGGCCGGATAAATTTCTGTTCTCTGTATTTTGCAAATTCTTCTACTACTTTGCTCACTTGAGAGCGAAGGATTGGCCCTTGATTGAAATGTCTCTGGATGGTTTCCCCCTGGATGGTCATCTTATAGATATTCAGAGCACTCTTCGGCCACCAAGCAATTTGCTCTTTAAGGGATCCTCCACCTCGACCTGTTGAACCACCAGAGCCATGAAAGAATACTGGAACTAACTTGTGTTTTAAAAGCAGAGCTTCAATATTTAAAAGGGCCTCTTCAACAAGAAGCCGGCTGGGTAAAACACCATTTTCTTTACTTGAATCAGAATAACCCAGCATCACCTCCAAGCGACCTTGCCAGCGGCTCTTATGCTCTTTGATGATGGGAAGCTTATGAAAGGTCTGGGATAAAATATTAATACTATTTCTAAGGCCTTGTTCGTTTTCAAACAATGGAACCGCAGGAATGAGAAATTCACCCATTTGCTTAGTCACTAGCTCCACTGCGGCCATTAAGTCTTCCGGCTTCTGGCACATACTGATGATGAATCCTCGCACATAGTAACGGGGATCAAGACCATTAGAGATTTTTTTTATGAGCTTGAGCATGCGAGCAATAGGCTGAGGATTTTTCAAGGCATCATGAATCAGAGTGCTATCTTCTCTGATTTCCATAGGAAGAACTAAGGCTGGGTAGAGCTTTAATAATTCTTTCATATCTCCCAAGCTCGGAGACAAAACTTTATGCTCTTCGGCCAATGCAACTAAAGTCAAAATATTCTTTTTAAATCTGAGTACTCTCTTGCCGTCGTTATCAGAAATTTTTTTCAAGGATCTTGAATCAAGCTTTAAGGCGCGCACTAAAGCATCGATTCTTTTTTCTGACAGTCCGAAGAGCTTGAGTTCTGCATGAAAATGAGTAAGTCGATGATCGATGAACTCTAAAATTTTATGACGAGAAAGTGTCAGAGTTTGCAAAAGTGTGACAGGCCCAACTTTAGGGTGGCCATCTTTATCTCCTCCAACCCAAGTGCGGAAAAATACCCGCACGCCTTTTTTCTTAAGTTCAATTTGTTCAGAGAGAATTCTCTCATCCATCACTGTATGAAAAATTTGTTCGGCTTCATCTCGTACTTCTGGTCGTTTATTGTTAGCGAAGGGGATTCTTAGGGCAACTTGAAAAAGATGGTAAAGGTCTTCGGAAATTTCATCAAAACTGCGCTGTAATGCCAAGATGAGGAGATCTTCGACTTGATCTGTGAGGAAGAGAAATTCTTTACTTCTCGCCTCAGTCGGGTGGCTGGTGAAAACATAAACTAAAGAATCAGGTTTTTTATCATAAGCTAGATTTGTGTCTTGGAGTCTGTAGGTTCGATAAGCAGCTTCACAGGCGTTGATTACTTCAAGCATTAGAGAAAAAGCCTTGGCCACTTTATGAAGCTCAGGTGTACCAGCTTTTTTGTATTTGCTGTAAACTTCTTCCAAGGCCTTATGAACCACATCAGCTTCTTCCTGTCTGACTGATTTCATTTTCAAGCGCAGAGACTCAATTTCTTCATAAAGCTTTGGCCCATAGATGTCTTTAATGGACATCCCTAAGAGTTCGACAGATTTAAATACAAGTTCTTTTAATTCATTTGATAGTGACATAATTTAGGATTATCACATGAATTTGAATATTTCTCATAAAGATTGAATAAAGCGCTGTTTCATTCCCATCATTTTAAACTA
>CAMDDI010000014.1 GCA_945890905.1 Bacteriovorax stolpii | reverse complement strand
TTGATTTTCAAAAGCTTCCAGCTTCATTTGAAAGAAGATTTGCTTGTTAAGGGCAACCTTTAAAATCACATTTTTTTTTATACTGTCTTTGCTATTTATTATTCATCACGAATTGATAGGCCTCATAGTTAGGAATGAAGAACGAAGGCTCAGATACTATTTAAAGAGCAATATGTTCACTTGCAAGCTTGTTTTAAAACTTCTCAATATAAAAGTGGTAAAGAATCAGGAGAGCATCAGCTCTGAGTCTTCTCTGTTAGTGGCCAATCATCTCTCCTATATTGATGCCCTAGTTCTATTTTCTCATTATCCCTCACTCTTTATTACTTCTCAGGAAATGCGTGAAACTTTTCTTTTGGGTAAACTCGCTTCTTTGGGAGGATGCTTTTTTGTCGAACGTCGCAAAGACAGACGTACAGAATTAACAAAATCTCTCGAGATGGAGTCCATGAAAAAGAAAATGGATCAAAACTTTAATGTTTTTTTATTTCCTGAGGGAACAAGCTCAGATGGGTCTAGTGTTCTTCCCTTTAAAGCAACTTTCTTTCAATTGGCCTTAGATCATAAAATTAAGATTAGACCTTTAATTGTAAAGTATGAAGGCCAAAATCGAGCTCTAGTACCTTGGTATGGAGAAATGACATTCTTTTCTCATCTTTTAGGTCTCTGCCGTGAGTCTGAAATTAAGGTTCGTATCCAAGAACTTGAAGAAGTGCGCCCTGAAGTTTATTCAGACAGGTTTATTTTGGCCGCAAGTCTACATAGCTTGATGAAGGAGACATATGAACAGCATTAAGATTCTTGGCGTTCCTTTTCATTTTGGACAACCTCATGCTGGAGTTAAGTTTGCTCCTGAAGCTTTAAGAATAAATGGTCTCTTTAGTGAACTTTCAGAAATTGCTCCTGTGGCAGATTTAGGTGATATCGATTTTTCTCTAATTCAAGATACCCCAAGTGAGTTAGGTATTAAAAATATCCATCAAGTTTCTTTGGCCAACGAACTTATTAGTCAATGTATCGAAGCCGAAGATTTATCAGACTCTTTCCTTTTAAATATTGGGGGAGATCACGGCATGGCCTTGGGAACCATTCATGGATTGCTTAGAAAAAATTCTAATCAAGTTATTGTTTGGGCAGATGCTCATGGGGACATCAATACTCCAGATACTTCTCCCTCTGGTAATTTTCATGGGATGCCGCTGAGTTTTTTATTAGGGCTATGTACCGAACCTTTTTCCTGGCTGAAAGAAACTTTAAAGTCAAATAAGCTCATTTTTTTTGGACCTAGGGATTTGGATCAAGGGGAACTAGATATTATTCGTAACCACTCCATCCAATACTACTCGTCTAAGGATATTGGAATTTGGGGTGTAGATAAAATTATGTCCCATGCCTTAAAAAAAGCTGATCCCTATGGGCGATGTGATATTCATTTAAGCTTTGACGTTGATCTCTTTGATGCCTGTGATGTTCAGGCCACTGGTACCCGGGTTAAGAACGGTCCTGAAGTTGAGAGTGTCATGCGAATGGGTGAGATTTTGGGTCAGACTGGAAGACTTAAATCTATGGATCTTGTGGAAATTAATCCTTCACTGGCCGACTCATCCGATACCGAAGAAACGCTTCAGCTGGCAAAGGATTTTGTACGGAATACTCTACGTGAGACTTTCATTAAACGTATAGAGCCTAAGGTTTTGGAGCCTATAAACCTGACTGCATAACTTTTCAGGTTTGCATTTTTCTAATCTCTGCTAACCTTGAGTCAAGGGGTTCTGGTTTGATCATAAATCAGGAGTGTAGTCTAAGGTAGGGTCGCCTAAGAATAGGTAAATCTATGTCAAAGACGCATATCAAGATCTTCTCGTCTTTCAAGCAGCAAGTTCTTTTTGGTTTTATTCTTCTCAGTTCATTGGCCCTATTCTTAACTCCGGTAATTATGCAAATTGGGATTCATTTTTCTTTTCCATTATTTATCTGGATGTTTTTTTCCATGTTTTTGGTCTTCTTTTCTCTCTTTTTATTCCTTCGCACCATCTTCGTCCCGGTGATTCAAATCAACGACAAAGAAGTGGTTATTACCCGGATCAAGCGCTTTATTATTTCTCGGCAAGAGGTTGTGGAGTATATCGTTCATAAAGAGAGTTTAGAGATTACCTATAAGAAAAATGGTGAATTGCACCACATTCAATTGTCGGTTAAACTGAAAAATATAAGTGATCGTATCAAGAACGGTAAGCTAGAGCTGTAATCTAATCTTAAGAAATATCCTAGACATTCCGATAAATAGTTAACTCTTTCCCAGTGAGGTTTTATGTTCTTTAAACTTTGTATGATTTCTCTTTTGAGTATGAACTTCGCTCATGCTGCTTGTGTAAAAGAAGGCTCTACTATTGGAAACCGCCCGGGTGCTCCCGCTTGTTGCCCTGGACTTGGAGTGAAAGATGGTAAATGTGCCAAACTTGAAAGCATCAGTTGCGTAAAGAAAGGGGATTTGGTGGGTAATCAAAAAGGGGCGAGTAAGTGCTGCGAAGGTTCAAAGTTAGTTGAATCAGTTATCGAGTCAGTCAGCGTTGGAAAGTGTGAATAGAGATGAGAATGATAGGACTATGCAGATGAGTTTTTAAAAAGAGTCCATTTGATTGCAGAAGTTTTTTTCTGAGCAGGATTCCAAAAGTAGTTCATCTCTTCTGAGTCTGCATTTTTATCTGAGAGAGCTGATGTTATTACAACATCAGCATATTCATAAAGTTCTTTTTCCAATTCTGGATTACTTAGGCAGTAGTTTTTTACACAATCATAGACGATGATTTCAGCACTTAGATTTCTGATAAATGGAATGGCTTTGGGTGTATCAGTCCAGATAGTATAGCCCGTGATATTTTCGTCAGCGATCAGTTCTTTAAGAATTCCTAAGATAGCATCTTTACGTTCAAAGACTGACAACTCACCTGGCAGATAAGGTTGGATGATGATCACTTCTTGTTCATTTTTTTTCAGAAAATAGGTGGGAGTTTTTGAAACCCCAATGATGGGATATTCTACAAAAAAAACTCTTCTATGTTGGGCCAAGCGTGACATGTGTTTTGAGGTTCTAACCAGATCTGAACCAAAATGGTTGAGAGAGAAAACCACAAGATCTGATCTACATTCTATATTCATCATTGTTTTATCCTTTGTGTATTTTTGGTCTTCATCCTAATGACCTACGATTATGTGATTGCAGTCTGGATGCCAGATGGATGGTATACTTCAAGTTATGGAATCTAGTGATAAGGGTGTAGCAGGTGGAAAATCTTGCCTAGGGAATTCTGGTACATAGCATGTAAGAATGGGGATAATCTCTTCACAAAGCTGCCTCATACTGTTATTAACTGGCCATGACAATACTTCCTATCATCGCATCAGTGGCCATTGAGTTTTATGGTCCGTGTAGTTCCAAGCCACTCTTCACAGGACAATTACCTGCGCAGTTTGAATCAGTCGGTGATTTGACCATTCATTTTCTCGATAAGAATCGAATTCCCTATCAAGGAACAGAGCAAGGACTCAACAGTGTGGCGAGTTCTCCAACAGGAATGGCGGCGATGGAAGTCATCTCTGATGTGGAACTTCGAAGTTATGGATGGTGCTATTTTGTAGATGGAAAAGTTCCAGAAGTTTTTCCAAATGATTACTCCCTTAAAAACGTCAAAAAAATTCAATGGATCTTCAGCTATGCCCATTTCAAGAACGGGGTATGGAGTGGTCAGTGCAGTAAGGCCTTCGAAATTAAGCCCCCTTTTCTTTGCCATTAAAAGTCTAAAAGATAAAAAAGATCGCATGGGCCCAGATAATGACCAGGCCCATCTATTGTTACTTACCATAGAGTCTTTTCATCATCGCCTGACATGAATCATTTAAAGTAGGAAAGACATCTTTTAAGCAAGTTCTAAATTGCTCCGGATCTTCACTTGGATGCCTACATCCGTTAGCAGATAGTTCACTAAAGCAAGATCGTGAACTGGCCAGGGCAGAGGCCGTAGGTTCAACTTGGATCGCAGAAGAGGCTTCGATGTTGGCCTGTGAATCAAGTGATACTGCTAGAAAGAATGCGAGTGTTAAAAGTTTCATAAAAAGTCCTTTATTATTTTAAGTTTTAGAGAAAATCTTTTCCAATATCTGACATGATATATCCAATGGCGTAAGGGACTGAGTAGGGTCTGCCAGGAGTGGATGCCGAATCATGGCCATATCCAAGTTTATGAAGCCATTCGTGAAAGAGATTTCCGGCCACACTGTTAGCATTGTACTGATTAAAGAACTTTGTATTCACCCAAATTCTTTTAGTACCAGCATTAGTGTAACCTACAACGGTATTATTGGCATAATAGAGTTCTACTTCTAAATCCATGGTGTTGTTCTTGGAAGGCTGCAAAGATTCGGCCGCATTTAAAATAGATTGATATATTTGTTCATTAGTCAGTCCATTGTTGTTGTTATAAGTTTTTCTACCGTTGTAAGTGTAATTGAGGACTCGCGTTCTAAATTCTTCTGTGGCCACCACTTGTTTAACAACTTCAATGGCCTGTTCGTACTTTGCTTGTTGAGCGGCGGTAAAACTTACCAGAGTAATATCGGTATCAAAGCTTAAGGCCAATGCCGGCACGTTTGAAACATCAATAGGATCTGATCCTCCAGATGAATCTGTTGAATCTCCTGCGGCCGGTGTTGCCTCTGCTACTTCACTTGAGCTTGGGCCAGCACCCGACTTGTTACATGAGACGCTAAATAGCGACGTCATGACTAAAATCGCAATTAATTTTTTCATGTTCCTTCCTTGGTGTTGTGAGTGTTCTTCCTGAACTCTCGTTTGTGTTTTGCGTTGTTGAGACCATGTTGCCACGGAGTATTTTTGTTCAACAGGTGGGCAAGTGCGTTCAACGCAATCGCTGTAAGTGAAAGGAATTTTGGGGTTTTTATAACTAATAACAACTTCCACATTCATTCAAGATTTGTAAGCGTCTCACCTTTATTTGATCCAAAATTCCCTAGGGGATACTTCACCCTGAATACCTTGAGAGTTAAGCTCTAGTGGTCGTTGTTCAATGACGAACAAATGTTTTATTCAAAGGAGTCTAAAATGAGAAGACAACAGAATGATCGCTTTTCTGGTCAGGACAGAAACGCTTACTGGAATCGTACTGATGAGCACTTTGGTGGAATGAATCGACATAACGATTTTGATCATAATTTTAGCCGTGTAGATACAAATTTTAGAGAGCGTGATGATCGGGAGAGTCGGGAATGGGCCAACAACTTTCCAGACCGAATGACTGGACGGGGAGATATGAGTGCAAATTCACAATCAACCGAGAGAACGGGTCACTACGGGAAAGGCCCTAAAGGGTGGAAGAGATCAGATGTGCGTGTGACTGAAGAAGTTTCAGAATCTCTTTATCGCAATTCAGCCGTGGATGCCACAGAGATTGAAGTTTCGGCAAAAGATGGCCTTGTGACTTTGCGAGGAACAGTTGATTCTCGTGATGCAAAGAGAACAGCAGAAAAGTGTGCGGAAGCAATCAGTGGAGTGGTTGATGTTCAAAATGAACTACGGGTGAGAAGTAGCTCTCCTTTGACTATTCCAGCTGCCGGTTCAGGTGACCGCCTTTCTTAGAAAGTATTTCTTGTGTGATCATCTTGATAGGATGATCACTCTCTCTTAAACAATGTTGAAGCTAAAACTCAACTGCTTCATAACCTCGATGATTGCTATAAAATAGGCATCGACCTGAAGGTGTTTCAATCATCTGGGTCTTGACCTCAAAACAATCTGTACTCTTAGCCTTGCACGCTTCAGAACTTTCTTTAAGTGCTGTAGCGAGTTTTAGCTCCTTCTCAGTGGCATGCAAACTCTGACAAGAATTATCTAGGATTACTTCAACAGGAAACTGGCCGTGATCTCTGTAAAGCTTTTTATATAAAGACCTAATTGTGACGAATGAATCCTCGGTGAACCCGACAATCTTAGTTCTAATGAATTGCTTATCTCTGTTGAGGTAATTGAGCTCATCATCTACACAAACACCGTTCCGGCAGCCCACATGAAGGGTGATTTTTTTAAGATCTTTTATACTTCTAACATTAGCAAGAATGCGCTTCTTTCTAAAAACGTCATTTATATAGAACTCTATAGGTGCATCAGAATTGGTGGCCATGCTTGATAACACATAGAAATAGTCCAAAGCAGACACAATAAAAGTTCTGTCATCTTTTTCATGATACAAAACATCACCAGCGCATAGATCCTTTGTTAGGCATCTTTTTAATGTGACTGGTTCAAAGTTTAGATACTTATTCAATAGCATCTTCTGGCCAATCTCATCTATACGCATATCCCAAAGTGATTCAGGGTTGGTCTGAGACCTGCTGGGTTTGCGGTAGAAAGGAGAGCTTTTGACTGTGCTAAAAGCTGTATAAGTTGCTATAAAGGTCTGGTTATTCCAATCATAGAGAGTTACGTTTTTTTTAGATTTAGAAAAGGACGCCCCTACAAGTTTAAAATGGTTGTCTCCTTCAGTAGTTATAAATGGCCCGTAAATGCCTGCCATCACAAAATGAGTCATGAGAAAAAGTGAAAATGAAAAAATGATCTTGATCATAGAGCATCCTTTTTGAATTCTATTATTTTATAACGATCATACTGGCTCAAGAAAATGCAACCTCCAGCATCGGTCTTAGCAAAAGAAGTTAAATTCTCAAGGCAAAATTCTGAAACAGTACAAGCATCATGACTTTCTTTTGCAAGGGTCGCGAGAATTAATTCATTCTCAGAAGGGGCAAAAGAATCGCAAGATGCGGGACTTAAAAATTCACGTGGGAAAGAATCCATTTTTTTAGAAACAATTTGAACCATTTTTAAGCTCTTACGTCGATTGATGTCGTAAGCTTCAATTATAAAGGCGTCTTTAGTTGAGGCCCAAATCTTTGTAGATTCACCGGCCACAAGAACCTCATCACCTGTGCACACGTCCTGATGACATTTCTTAGGCTGAAATTTTTGCAAAAGCTCATTTGCAGAGAACTTGACTCCTCGCTTTTGAAATGAATCTCTGAGCCAAATTTCAGAATCTCGCTGGCTTTGATAAAGGTCCTCATAGTAGCTGTAAATCTCACGAGTCTTTTCTGAGAAAAAGTATTCTCCTGGATTTATGATTTCTCCTGTTTTGGTTTTGAGATGAGTTAGTTTAATTGCAAGATAGTATGCAACTTCTGAAGAACGATAAGCATTCTGCAGCACAAAGTGCAAGTCTTTATCAGAGTTTATGACAGCTCTTCTGCGTTGTGGGTAATAGGGGTAGTTTGGAATATAGTATGGCGACGTTTTGATGGGACTTTCAATATAATAGGGATAATCACTATTATTAATAGTGAGAGTTTTATACCGTTTGTCTATTATAATCTGATCAGCTGCAATAGTTTCAATGTTGCCATCCCTAATTGCGACATAAACTTTTTTAGGCCTAGCTGCTTCTACTGAGGTATAGGTTAAAGACATGAGCATAAGTAGTATCATTTTCATAAAAATTCCTTAATATTGAATGTTTTGAAGACCAGTTGTTTCAGCAAAGAAAATACATTTTCCTGCAGGAGTGGCGAACATACTGGTTTTGATTTTTTCTACGCATATCTCAGCTTTTGCCTTACAGTTTTGGAAACTTTCATTCCCTACAGTTGCGAGAATTAATCGTTGATCGACTGATGATAAAGCACCACACGCCTTGGTTTCAATTCTTTCAACAGGAAACTTACCATTTACTCGTTGGAATATTTGTCCCGTAGAATAAACTGCTGAAGTACTATCTTGGAAGATGAAAGTGTCTTTGCCAAAACCTACAATTTTAAGCTTGTTAAAGCTGATATCGCCTACGCAAACCTCTTTTGAGCAGCCAGTGATGTTGACTTTAACCAGTTCTTCGTCATTTAGTGCTAGAGCTTTTTTAGTGATCTGGTCCTGAATCCAATAGCGGGAACCTGCGAGATTTTTAAAAGCTGTTTTAACTTTATATAGAGTTTTTGTTTTAGAGCCGTAAACTAAATCATCAGGACAAATTTTATCTTGGTCACAATTTACTTCTTTTGCCAGATAAAAATTCCGTGGCTTCGAACCGTTAGGGATAATTGTGAACGCACTGTTGTTATCTTCGACTTTGAAATTAGCATAACTCATTGTAGCAGCGCCACTCTCCATAACCATAAGAACGTTGGTGTTGATATAATAATAGTATTTCGTTGTGACCTGGTAATTCACCACAAGCTCGATGACCTCACTACCTCTTTTCATGGTGGCAGTTCTAATGACGCCATCTTCATTTAGGAAGACATAGGGACCTAGAATTCTTCCAGTATCAATTTTCATAATCTGTGCATGGAAAGGGGAGAAAATATCACTTGCAATGAGATACCGCTGCTTAGTCATACCAACTAAGCCCAAAAGCTCCATACTTGCGAGCATGACTTTTTCTTCAATAGAAGAATTTGTCCACGTTTGGCGGTGTACAAGAACCAGTAAAGGGTCAGTAGTGTAGACTGCCGCTTTAGCAATGCCAAACTTATCTAAGGGTCTGTCCTCAACGATTCGGATTTTACTTTGCTTGTCAGTGTTATTTAAACTCTCTTCAAGTTCAGAAACGACTTTTCGACCTTTGTTTCTATCGAACTCAGTAAGGACTTCTTCGTTTATTTCGAGAAAAGTCACAATCCGGTTGAGAATATCAGAAAACTCCGCTGCTGCCGGATCTCCTCCATTCCCTCCGCCTTGCCCATCTCTTGCCAAAACACTAAAGGTCATTAGTAAAGCGATGATAAAATTCATTTCAAACTCCTATGTTCATGTAAGCTAAAAAATTGTATTCCAAGGCAGTAAACATTATTTTTTGTTTGGCTCTTTCCGAATTCCTGATCAAAGGAATTTCTAAAATCTTTGATGACGTCTTTGGCGCGAGGAAGATCTTTTTGGTCGACTGCCAGAATGGTAGATGAAAAATCCCTTTCTTCTTGGCTTTGAAACTCTAAGGCCTGTGATGCTTTGACCATGAGTTGGCGATGAAAGAGGCGAAGGGCTTCACTCGGAGTACCTCGAGGATCTGCAAAAAAAGACCCAGAGATAGACAACTGACCATCATTTTCTACAAGGAGTTCAAGTTTTAAGAGTCTTTCTACGGCAATTTTTACTTCGACTATGCCAATGCCTAAAGATTTTGCCATCCAAGCAAAGTCACTTTGAAATCCTTCAAGCAAAGTGAGCTCCATAATGGCAAAGTGGTACCAATCCGCGATGATTTTAAAGTGATCAAGGCTTAGGTCTTTATATTGTGACTTAATAGACTTTAGGTCTTCGGTAGCCTTTTTCTTCATGACCTTTGAGCGTGCATGCTTTTCTTGTACTAATGTGCAAAAAAACTTTGCTTCATTTTCGTCTAAGTTAAGATTCTTGGTGATCTCTTGAGCTGCTTCAATTGAGAGTCCATGTTTTCCATTCATAATATGAGAAAGTCTTTGTGGAGAAATTCCCAGATCGCGAGCATATGCGCGCAAAGAATAGCGAGCATTTTTTTGGCAGCGCTCGCTATACTTGGATTTCAAGATGTCTTGATAAGATGCTTGGGTATTCATGAGGTATTTCTAACATCAGAGTGTGCCTCGCACAAGAGACCAGACTACAAAGTGTAGTGCGACATTGTGCAAGCCTCAAAACGTTGCAAAATTAATGACTTAAATGAATTCGAGGAGTTGTTTTTCTAGAAGGGTATGTATTTTTTTCAATTACTTCAGTAGTTCAAGCCATGACTTAACTGATGATCAACCTTCTTTTAAATAATGTTGAAGATATTTTGAACTGAGACTTTTTTATTTTTCGAAACAACTGCGGGTGTACTTAGGGCTACAATTTTTCCACCATCTTCGCCATCAACCGGGCCTATATCGATGACCCAGTAGCTGATTGAGACGACTCGCATATCATGCTCCACCACAATCACAGTATTTCCTGCATCAACTAACATTTCTAATTCCTTCTTGAGTCTCTCTACATCATAAGGTTGTAGTCCCGTGGTTGGTTCATCTAAAATGTAGAGGGAATATCCACATCTATATTTTTAAAATTAATTTCACGTGCCCCTCGAACTTGCACTTGGTCAGCTCGCTTTTTCATAGAATTTAGTTTTTTAAAAAAAGCCGCAAGAATCAATACACTACGCTCACTTATTGCAATGTGCACGCATAAGCATTATCCTTTTCTTAATACTATTGATTGAAAGGGGAATTCATGAAAAAATTTTTTGCTATCAAAACACATACTGCAGATATGGATATAATCCTTCTGCTTCTTCGTCTTGTATTTGGTTATGCTTTTATCCTTCATGGATGGGGAAAAATTCAAATGCCTATGGGGTGGATGCCACCAGGTTCTCCAGTTCCGGGATTTCTTCAGGCACTTGCCGCCATCGCAGAATTTGGGGGAGGGATAGCTATCATCTTAGGTTTCTTAACTCGTTTGAGTGGATTAGGATTAGCCGTAACCATGTTAGTGGCCGTTTATTTTCATGCTGTGATCTTGGGCCATCCATTTGTGAATACTTCTCCTGCGGGGAACGGATCTTTTGAACTTGCCCTTGTTTACTTAATACTCTCAGTTTTAATTATAATTACAGGCCCTGGTAGATTCTCAATGGATGGAAAAATTTTCGGAAAAGTGTAATGATTGATAAAGGGCCACAGATTAAAGTGGCCCTTCTTTACTCAAATGGGATTTTCATGGACATTGATACCGTTTAAGCCATTTTTAAATTCACTCAGCCTTCCTTCAACTATATCAAGATTGTCTTTCAAAAAATTTGAAAGTTCTGGATACCGTTCTTGGAGGCCAGTGACTATTTTAGTAAGAAGTGAGGTTGCAATTCCTCCTGCAACATAGCGAACAGCTGGATTGCCTGCCATATCTGTTAGAAATGAACCAGACCTTTGAGAATTTAAGGATCTGACAGATCGTCGAGAATCCATCCGTTCTTCACCCAAGTCTTCTACTTTACGGTGACTCCTGGCCGAAGCTGAGCGAATACTCTTTGTGGCCGCAGGAGCTTTTCTTTTTCTTGTAGTGGCCATAATATCCTCCGACTAAAAATTAATGTTGAGCTGAAGTCTCTTCTGAACGTGAACCAAAATCATCTCTGAACTCGCGAAGTTTAGTTTCTACAGTGTCTAAATTGTCCCGTATAAAACCAACTATTTCGGGGTATCTTCCAGACATTTTTAGAGCAATTCTCGCTAGAACTGCAGCAGCAATACCGCCGGCCACGTAGCGTACCACTGGTTTAGCGCTCCATTCTTGTGCGAGGTTGTAGTAGTTTCTTGCTGCTCTCGAAGAAGCCGAAGCTGCTGATTTTGATTTGCGGGATTTACGTGATGCTGTTCTTTTAGTTGCCATTTGATCCTCCATGGTCAAGTTGACGTTAAAAAAATTGTAGCAATTGGTTTGCTTATAGAGTCCCAAAGACTTCCGCAATTTTTCATACCAGACTAAATGCTTTATTTTACCAAGAGTAAATGGCGCGAGCGAGATAAGTGTCGTAGCGATCGTAAAGACCGATGAGAGTTTTCTTAGGACCTTGAAGATACTGAGCACCTGCTTCAATGCTCCAAGAATTTGTAATCCGATGAGTTCCACCTAATTTATAAATAGATGAATAGCCACGTTGATCGTAAATTCCACCCAGAAAAAAACTGGTTTCTTCTCCCCAAGGTACTCGTGCACCGAAAGAAAGTGCCTCTTGAAAAAAAGATCGCAAGAAACTTATTTGAGTTTCAACTTGTCTCTGCTGCCTGATGTATTGGCCAATCATCGTGATCATCCCAATGGATGTCTCAATATTTTTTTCTAGGCCCATGACAGCGGTGATGGTCTCACCTGGCACGCGCTCATCTTTGTAGGGCTTGGTCCAATTCATTCCGCCGCGAATGGCCCAGCTGCTTAGGGGAATGACAAATGTGCCCGCAGCTACTTGTTGACGATAGTAGAGGGGGCGAAGTTTCACAGGAGAATTGGCCAGGACCGTATACTTTGGACTGGCGGAGATAAGTGTTGAATCTACTTCGGCCAAGATAAATGGACTTTGTGAGAGACCATCATAGAGCACAACTTGGGCTTCCAGGTTCTCTGATTTTCGTTGAACTTTTACCGAAACATTATTTTTAAGGGCGTGATCGAGCTCTTTTGGTTTCTGATACTGGTAGCGGACATTATCCGGGATGCGAAACTCAAGATTATTTGATTCCACAGGGAGGCGATTTTTTCTTGGGAGCCAAGGACTGTGAGCACCCGGTAAAACCGGTGGAGTCTGCAGAGGGATGTAGAAGACTTCCCAATTCCATTTTTCAATTTCTTGAGACACGGAGAGCCCAGCTGAAGAATAAGTAATAGGGTTAGTGGGATCTACAAAGTTTTTTGAATGAACCACATCCGCTGGATTAATAATATCGGGGCCATCAATGGAGAGAGTTTGAAAACCTAAACGAAAAACCAGACTATTCGATTTTTTTTGGATGTAGAGATTTTTTGGGTTCCATTGAAGGGTTTCAACTGAGTCCCGGGCAAGAAAATCGTTTCTAAAAAAAAACTCTGATTTTACTCTCCAAGAATTATTGATCTTATTATCAAGCTTAAGTTCGGTCGAGAGACCAGTTTTAAGAGAAGGGGAGACAGTTGTGGAAGGAAAATTTAAAGCATTGACGTAGGGTCCAGCTGAACCGCTAAATTTCCAATCTGCTTGTGCAGAACTCACTGTTATGAATAAGAGGGTCAAATAAAGGGGTGTGCTTTTCATCTCTTGGGAACATAGCACACCCCTGAGGATAGCATCAATTCTCTTTTAAGTTAGATTGAGAGAAGTCAGTTGATTTAAGACCAGAATTAACTTTAACATTTGTTAAAATGACCTCTGTTCCTCTTTTATTAAGATGGTTTTGAACACTTAACGAATGGGCGCGCCACACTGGTCCAATCTTTTTATAATCTTTAAAGGCCACCGTCTTCTTAAGTTGGGTTTGGATATAGTAGGCAGTAAATTTTGGAAGCAGATCATCAATGGAGATCTTCATCACAACTTTTGAATAGTCTGAAGTATTCTTAGTAGGAATAAGTTCGATCCAATGATATTTATCATCAGTTTTCAGGAGTTTGACTGAAGAAGATTTTACAGCTTCAGAATTTAAATCCTCAGGACTAATTTCTGAACCTAAAAGACCCGCTTTGGTTTTTCCGGTCACAAGGCGTCTGACCTGACCACTGGAAGGCAGATAAATCCACTGCATCTCATTACCCTCAGTATCCACGTTTCCTAAAAAGGCCATGCTTTTAATATCTGCAGGAGCTTCAATCCGGGCCAAAACTGAAAAGCCATTTTCCCGGAGAGTTTGCAGACTCAATGAACGACTTTTTGTTTCCCCATTCTCTTCAATGATTTTCATCTCAACCGAGGCTTCATCATCTTTTGCATCCAGTAGGGCCTGAGACTTTTTAAGAATTTCTTTAGCATCTGCAGCTGCATAAGAAGTCAGAGGAAGAAGACACAATAAGAAAACAAGAGTCACAGCACTAAAATTTCGAGGTTGGGTTTTTTTCTGATAAACCCCAGAAAAAACTTTTAAGAAAGCGGGTAAGCAGACAAGGTCAGCGATAAATCCGGCCATGATGGAAATAAGCATAAACCCTCCAAAGGTTTGGTTCATGTTGAACTCTGAGGACAAAAATATCGAGAAGCCCACAAACATAATAAAAGATTCAAATAAGCATGGATTGGCCTCCATGAGCAGAGCATTTTTTAGTGGCTCTGGATCTTGGGCCGCTGCTAGGCTTTTTAATCTGCTTAAAAGATAGAGTGTATTATTAAAAGCAAAACCTAAGGCAATGGAAAAAATAAGTGCAACTCCTGGCTTGACAGGAACATTTGTGATGGCAAGAGCACCTATGAGAATGGCCGGAGGGATAAAGTTAGGCAAGCAAGAGAGCACTGCCCATTTGAGCGAGCGAAACATAAAAATTAAAAATACTCCAATCAGTAGCAAAGGTTGCCAGAAATCAAATATTAATGCCCGTGCTACTTCTTGATTAATGGCGTGAGCATAGTTTGCCATTCCACCTTCAGTAAATTTGAGTTGAGGGAAAGCGGCGTGGTAGAGTTTTCTAACCTGAGCTTTTGTTTCTTCAATTTCATGAGCTGGGTGGTCTCGCAGACGAAGAGAGAGGCGCAGTGTTTTTGCATCTTCTGACATAAATGAGGCTACTGGATTTCTCTCGGCCATGGAAAATAAGAAAAAGGTTTCAGCAATCTGACCTTTATTCTGAGAGATATCTCCTTGAAAGAAATCCGAAACAGTCACAACAGTTCCTACACCAGGTTCTTTGCGTAAGTCCTGGGCCAATTTATTTAAGCGGTGAAGAGAATCGGGTTCCTTCCAAAACCCACTCTCAGATGATTCTGCAGTTACTTCAAAAGTCAGAATTCCTCCGAAGGCTTCATCGATCCATTCTGTGGTGGTGCGGACTTTATCCGAAGCAGGAAGATCATCAAAGAGTCGTGCTGAAAAGTTTAATTGAGTCATAAGGGCAGTTCCCCCAATTAAAAAAAACATCATGGTACCAAGAATTTTCTGCGGGTGATGAATGGACCATAATGCCCATTGGGCCGGTTTATTAAACCAAGATCTCATTTTAGGTGTTACAAAAGGTAATAGGATCATCATCATCAACTGATTGAGAACAGCAACAAAAGATAAAATGAGTGCTACTATCCATCCATATTCAGCAATCAAAGGAATAGGAGAAGGGGCCAAGGCTAAAAAACCTAAGGCAGTGGTGATAATTCCTAAAGCATTGGGTAACCAGATTTCTTTAAGCGTGAGCAAGGCCAAATCCCAGCGCTTCTCAAAAGATCCGGCTTCTAATCGTTGTGACCAAAGATGAAGAGTATGAATAAGCAGACTCATCACAGATACGCTCACAATTACCGGAAGAGTCACAAGAATAGCATTGAGAGGTATATGAAAGGCACTCATCAAGGCCAATGAGAAAACATTGGCACCCATGAGGGCCAGAAAGGCACAGAGAATGGCACTCCAGTGAGAAAAAATTAAATAGAACACTAGGCAGAAGGCCAGTGAAGTTAAAACTAAAAATAAACTTAGTTCAGATTGAATCATATCTGAGAGACGTGTTTGAATAAGAGGAACTCCAGCACGTGAGATTTTTGCTTGAGGAAAAGCTTGGGTGATAAGATTAAACATCTGAGTTTCAAAGATCTGAAGACTTTTCTGATCTTTGTGTTTGGGTTCTAGGGCCACTAAGGTGGAGAGAAAATTGGTGGTCACAAGCAGTGGGTAAACAAGAGGATTACTCATCACTGCACTTTTCCATTGAGGAGCTTTTACGCGGTCAAAAATATTTCCAATAACCATTTCATTTTCACTCGTTGATGCCCCTTCAATATGAGTCAAAGAGATCACATTTTTAACATCTGGGCGAGTCTGTATACTTTGAGTAAGATTTTTAAGGTTGGCGATATTGGTCGGATCAAGCCAAGCCTCTTCTTGATCTAAATGAATCACAAATAAATACGGGGAATCTTGATTTAAGCGAAACTGCTGAGTGATCTTTTCGTGATGCTTTAAGAGTGAATGTTCTTTGGGATAAAATTGATCCACTGAGTATTCTGTTTTGAGATCTTGAACTTTGAGGCCACTCCAAATCATAAGAATGATAACTAAAAATGCTAAGGCTTTAGGCCGTAAGGCTTTCATATAGACTCCTCAATCCAGTCCATGGTGATGAGCTGATTATTTTGCGACCAGTTTTGTAACTTCCACTCTCTACTTTCATATTTAAGAATGGGTAAATTTTGAGTGACCACTTGATTGGAAAATGAACTCTCCATCACTCCTTTGAGAAGACTTAAAGCTATTCTTTGATTAGGACGATAGATCATTTGATAGAGAGGACCATAAACCCACGCCACTTCTAACTGCGTCTTTCCGGTTTTTAGCTTTAATACACTGCCTTTCACTTCGCAGCTCATCTCTGTTGTAAGTCCCAGGCCCCAATTCATGTAATCAATGGGTGCCTGAGAGATAAGGGTTTGGAGAACTCCGTTGGTATTAAATTTCACTAACCATTTCTGCAGTCCTGAGGCGCGCATGATAAATCGAGACTGCGGGGGGATGTAAGAGAGAAGAAAAGGAGTATAGGAAGGAAATCTTTGAAGATCAGGCCACACCAAGAACTGTTTGAGTTTTGATTTCATCAAATCCGCAAAGCCTTGCACATTTTGTAAATTATATTTTTGAGGTGCCAGAGTGGTGAAGCGGTCTTCCAGTAATGCCGAGAAGCCTTCACTGGAAATGATAAATTGAGGATGAGTACTTGAGAGAGTGGATTCATTAATTGAGTTAAGCGCAATAATTTTTGAATTTTTTAATCCGATGGAACCATAAATCATCACACCTTTATCACTGGGTAGGCCCATGCTTTGAAGTTGAATGTTTTCATTACTTGCAAGGAGACTATTCCAAGTAGCACTCCACTGATTTTGAATTTGAACTTTTAACCAACCTAAAAGTATCTTTTGAAGTGTTTGAGGATTGTTGAGGGCCTGGGTTACAGTGTTGGCAATCTCTGACCCCAGTCCCCCAATACCAGAACATTCAAATCTATTCATGCTCCATGAGTTTTGTGGAATCAGAATTTCAAGCTGACTTAATTCTGGACGATAGCTAGATAGCACCTCCTGAAACATTGATTCCACTCTTACAGAAAATTGAGGAATGGAGATTTTAATAGGTGTGCATTTGGCCTGAATAAGAACCCGGATGATATTTCCACCAAAGTTTTTCACAAGGTACTGATTAATTGAGAGTTCTTGAATGGATATTTCAGCTCTCAAGTTGTTTGAAATTCCACTAATGCCTAATGCATTTAATTTTAGTTCTTGATAATTTCCTTGGATCGATAATTGTAGTCCACGGGCCTCTGGCGTGAGTTCAGAGAGACTCATACTGAGCTCATCTTCATTGACGTTAACATTGATGGAATTTTTAATGAGCTCGTTTTTTACAAATGACCAAGGCATCCATTGCCCTACTTGGAGAACCCCGGCCTGTATGTCCAAGGAGGCAAGAAGGCAAAAGGCGACCATAGCAGTTAGAATTCTTTTCATACGAGGACCATCCTTGGGTCTTTTGTTGGGCTAACCTGTAACGACCCTTTCATTTAAAAAATTTAAATGATGTCCTAAGGCATGGAATTAAGGCACTAGGAAGGATTAACCGTAATGCATTTTCCCTTTGAATACCTAAACTATAAGAATGAAAATCTTCTCTCTTTTAGCTCTGATTTTGTCTTCGTTCTCTTCCTTGGCCAGTCCAGATTTAAAGATCTGTACGGTCTTGCATGAAAATAAATCTTCACACTGTGTAGGATCAACTACTGCGACCTATCCCACCACAAAACTTTTTGGAATTTCTAAAACTCCTAAAGGGCAAAAAGTTCAACCTGTGGAACACAAGTGGAATGGATCTGTTCCTCAAGATGTGATCTCGGTGAATAGAGGGCGAATTGTGATTTCTACTTTTGATGTTCCCGCAGGTTTTCAAGGCAAGGTTGATTTCTCTATTTCTAATACTCAAGGGGAAACTTTGAGTTCCAAGGTGATTGAAGTTCATCGCGGTCCACTCAATATTACGGCCCAGGAATTTGTGGAAGCTGCTCCTCCCACTGCTGCAGTTGCAGCAACTAGTCCCCTTGAACCTCTTCCAGCCGCTGCACAGGATGTGGCCTTGCCTGAAGTTAATTTTGGAAAAAAAGTTGAGACTCCAGTTGTTTTGGCAGTTGAAAAAACTCCTGCACCCACTCTTGAACCACTGCCAGAAGTGAAAGTGGTAAGAAATATTGAACCAGCTCCTGCTCTTAAAGAAGAAAATGTTTCACTTCCTGAAGTTCATTTCACTGAAAGTGATCCTGTCATCACTGACTCTGCTCCAGTGCAAAAAATAGAAAAAACTTCAACACCTTCTGGATTTTTCCTAAAGCGCTTTGAACTTCATGCTGCCTATTTAAATCAAAAGGACGCAGGGGAGAGTTTCACTGCCATCCCTTATTGGGCCCCAGAAGTGCGTACAGGTGCCGTCTTAGGCTTTGGGGCCAGAGCTGGTGTGACTAAGTGGAAGTCTGCCCACAATTCATCCTTTACCGCAGTAGAAGGTGATGTTCACGCCTCATTTATTCATTATGAAAATCAAAACCGTCTCACTTTACAGCCCACTTTGGGTTATCACAGTTGGGGTAAGTGGGGATCAAGTCCATCTTATGGATTAAATCTTGATTTAAAGTTTCACTCTCTGCCTTTTTCCGTGGTGGCCGGAGGTCACATGTGGAAGCGCAAAGAGATTCAGCACCGGTTAGCGACTCTTGGTTTTGGGTTTGAGTTTTAAGGAGTATTTTTGAAAATTTTATTTTTGCTTTTAATTTTAGTTTCTTGTGGCAAAGGCTTAGAAGAAACTCTGAAGTCTAAAACTTCTGCCGTCACATTAGGTTCCATAGCCACAGGGGCGAGCCTTATTCTCGATGCCAATAGTCTTCCTACCGGTGGACCATGTGCCACCACTAGTTGGAATGATCTCTCTGGGAATTCCATCACTGCCACTATTGTTTGCGCCGGAGGTGGAGGCCTCTTTGGTTCGGGAATTCCTACTGACCCTTATCGCATAAATTTTAATGGCAGCTCAACTTCAGTTGATACTAACTTGAATGCTCAACCTGACGTGATGCCCAGTTCTACATGGGTTGCCTGGATCAGACCTACAGCTTCCACTTTCAGTCACGTGATCTCTCTGGATGATCACGCGGGTGCTTGGAACCGTTCGTTAGTTTTAAACAATACTGGCGCAAACCATTTTGGTGTATTTAATGGCGCAAGTGAATGGGACTCAACCTCTGCACCTACCTTATCTGGCTGGCAATTTGTGGTGGTGAAATTTTCTGCTGCAGATATTAGTTTTGTTAAAACTTCTTCATCAACTTCTCAAGGCTCTGCACCTACTTATACTCCAACCGCGCAAACTCTCACTCTTGGTCGATCGGCAGGTGGTGCTTTTGATTTTTACGCTGGAGATATCGCTTGGGCCGCTGTTTATCCACGAGTCCTTACCTCGGCCGAAGTTTTGAGTACTTGCTTGGCCTTAAAAGACCGTTATAGTGGAGCAACTTGCAACTAATTTTAGATCAGCCTCGTCTCCTTTTTTATTTCATAATTTAATTTCCCCATCTTTTCAAGTGCAGAAGGTCGCGCCTCATAATGATGTGTTGGCATCACTATCAATGGAGGTTTCCTTTGAAAATTTTTTTGAGTCTAGTTTTCACGAGCTTCACTCTCGCATCTGCAATGGCCGCACCAGATCTTATGCGGCCTTGGACTGGAGTCTCTGATCCACTCATCATGAGTTCTACTTTTAACCGTATCTTTGCGAGTCTTCCCCTTAAAGCGGTGGTAGCCGATAAGCAAAAGTTTTGGTCTAGTGACTACTGGCCACTCAACAAAGGTAATATTAATTACCGCTGGAACTCTGCCCGTCCACGAGGATTTAATCTTAATTCACCCAATCGAGAACAGGCCGCCCATATGAGCCGGCAAGAGCTCGCAGCTTTGGCCCCTTCTGAAAAATATGATCTCTTCATTGGCCGCTATGATTATCCACTTCGAAATCGCATTTACAAAAATACCTCACCCAACATTGCTTCTTGGATGGGTATTTGTCATGGATGGGCACCGGCCGCCCTCAATCATCACGAACCCAAACCAATAGATGTGGTTAATCCTGATGGACTCACTATTCCCTTCGGTTCATCAGATGTGAAGGCACTGCTGAGTTATTACTACGCCTATGATAACCGGGTGCAATCCACTCATCAGATGGGACGACGCTGCAACGAAAAAAGTGATAACTGTCAGGAAGATTTAAATGCAGGGGCCTTCCATATTGTTTTGGCCAACAAAGTGGGCCTTGAAGGAACAAGCTTTATTGCAGACATGGAAAAGACTAAAGAAGTTTGGAATCATCCTATTTATAGCTACTCATCAAATGTTGTGAGTATCACCAATGCCCGCCGAAGTTCGGCACGGGGAATAGTTAAAATCATCCGCCTTCGAACCATTTTGGATTATGTTTTTGAGATTAAGAAAAATAGTTGGGGGCCCGTGATTGGAACACCTTTACAGTATTTAAAACGACGCACTTATGATTACAGTTTAGATATTGGAAGCCAGGGTGAGATCTTGGGTGGCACATGGATCTCAAGTGACCGGCCTGATTTTTTATGGCTAGTGGGTCGCACACAAAAATTTGATGGCATGCTCTCTCGTATAGGCGAACTTTTGAGAGATTAAATTCGCGCAGCATACTGAGCTAAACCGTTGACCACTGATTGGTAAACATTGTGCTCATAGAGCTTTTCTTTTCCAAAGACGCCCTCTAGCTTTGCTCTAATCAGGGGGAACTGAGATGTTCCTCCTGTTAAACACACTTGATCTACTCGTGATGGATCAAGGCCGGCCTGTACAAAAACATCCATCATGGCCTGCATAATTTCATCGATGGTAGGAGAGAGGGAAGTTTCGAAACTATGATTAGATACGGGTTCTGCGATTTCTATTCCAGGATAAGAATAATTGAACATAACCTCAGAGCTTTTCCCTAAAGCAATTTTTGTTTTTTCAATTTCGTTAAAAAGAGGGAAACCTAATTGGCACTCTACCAGAGTAAAGAGCTGATTGATGCGTCTTTCATTTTCCCCAGTTAGAGCAAACTTTTCAATGTGCTGAAGAAACTCCCAAGTGTCTTTTTCTCTTAAATGGGTGATGTGGGCCGGGGAGCATATTTTTTTTAACAGATTCTTGGGAAACTTTAAAACATTATTCCCCCCTGGGATTTGATACTCAAACCCAGAACCAAAATGAGGTGCAATAAAATCTCTCATCATTACCCCATCCAGTGCATCTCCAGCGATGAAAACTCCTGAGAGGCCCAGAATATCTTCTTTTGAATAAGATCCTGTGTGAAACTTCATGAGTGTAAAATCTGAGGTTCCTCCACCAAAGTCAGCGATAAGAACAATCTTTTCCTGTTCTCCTTGATGATGAAAATCAAGTCCCGCAGCAATGGGCTCAGGACAAAAATGCACATCTTTAAATCCAGCCAGCTCAGCACCTTTTTGCATTCTATCTTGGGCCAATTGGTCTTGATCTTTATCTAAGGAATAGAGTGCTGGGCGACCCAAAACTATCTTATCTACTTTTTGCTTAGTGAAGTGATTAGCGCGATTTCTCATCTCACCTAAGAAGACGGCCACTAGTTCAGAGATGTTCATATTGCGGTTAAAAACAGTAGTACCGCTATAGCTAGGTTCTGGAAGAAACTTCTTTATGGAACGAAAAAAGCGACCCTCACCACCATGCAGATGATACTCCTTGATGGCCTCGGCACCAAAGTGCCACTTATGCATTTCAGGTGTATAGAGAAGAGAGCGTAGGACAAAACTTTTATCTTCTAAAGGAATTGGTATAATAACTTTTTCACCTGAAACATAGGTGAGAAGGGAATTGGAAGTTCCAAAATCTACAGCGTAATAAGACATGAATTATTTTAGCATCTTTTTAAAAAATTGGTCGAAAACCCAGCTGTCCCGGTGTGAATATTGGTTTAGATCCCTGACTTGTTACCCAGTCTAAAAAACTTGGAGCGGGTGCCCTCCAAGACTCCCATTTAATTCTCTCGGACACATATTTTCTTACGAGCTCTAAAAAGTCCTGCTCCTCTCCATAAGGCATTTTCATTAGTGCGAGCATATCC
>CAMDDI010000013.1 GCA_945890905.1 Bacteriovorax stolpii | reverse complement strand
CATCG
The DNA here is from genome assembly GCA_945890905.1 of Bacteriovorax stolpii. Lineage (GTDB taxonomy): Bacteria > Bdellovibrionota > Bacteriovoracia > Bacteriovoracales > Bacteriovoracaceae > Peredibacter. The sequence goes on along the minus strand of CAMDDI010000013.1, from coordinate 22,572 downwards.
GAAATCCAGAAGAACATACCATCAAAGAATTAGCTGAATGGATTATTAAGCTAACGAATTCAAAATCAAAACTCATCTTTAAAGATCTGCCACAAGATGATCCAAAGCAGAGGAAGCCAGACATTTCTCTTGCGATTGAGAAATTAGGCTGGCGTCCTTCTACTCCAGTTAATGATGGTTTGCTTAAAACTATTGAGTATTTCAGATCTAATTTTTATAAATAAACCCCAAACTGATATTCACGTTGTGCTTATCCATCAGATAAGTTGTGATGGTGTTAATCTCAGAATTGGCCACTGCAGTTGATCCAGTGTAGATCATCAGCTCGGCAAGTTCTCCATTAAAGCTATTGCTGCCAATAGTGAAGCCTAGGTTTGTAAGTCCAGCGTAGTCCAGAACAACGATTTGATAATCGCCTGCTGTCCAAGCAAAGGCCACATTTCCTGAAGCATTGGCGGTTGACCAAGCTGAACCATTATAGATTTTACAAAGTGATCCACAAGAAGTTCCGAGATTCATTCCCGTTGCTCCACTTGTATTAAATGTCATTTGAGCTCTTGAAGCAGCTGTTCCCGCACCGGAGGTATCTAGAAGAAGAGATCTTCCAGTTGCACTCGGAGTTTTAAAGACTGCGATGACGTATTTCACTGTGAGATTTCCTAATGCAATATACTTACTACCACCCACCAGACTTACATAACCCGATGTCCCTGTATTGAAACCAGTATTAGAATAAGTTGGAGCACCTGTGATTGTTCCATTCAGAACAGTCGGCCCTTTACTTGAGAATTGAGTCAGTGTTGATGCCGATGCACCTACAGTGGTAGTTGATGTTAGGTCATACCAGTAAGACATAAGATTTGGGATCGCAAAAATTCTCGTAGTGTTCGTACTTCCAATGCTAGTTGATGCCGAATTCAAACGAGCATCTCTTAGGGTTCCACCATTTAAAGTGATACTGCTTGCAAGACTTATTCCATCATAATCCACATCTCCTGCCACTAGAGTGTATCTAAACACCAAGCTTGTTGATGTAGAACCTGATACATATGTTGCACGTCTGACAGTGGATCCAAATGTCACATCAATATACGGAGTTCCCCCAGTAGTTACAACATTGACGGCTTCATTGTAGACAACTGTGAAATTTAATATTCCCGCAGGTTTATAGCTCGCATTGGCAGGAAGAGTAACTGAAGATACTGCAGGAGCAATACCATCAACTCTAACATTCACGTAATTTGCGGCAGTGAAAGTCAGAGTCGCATTGTTTAGGCCCGCATCTCTGATTGTCCCCCCATTGAGTGAAATGGGTGCAAGGCTATCGATACCATTAGTGTCCACGTCTCCGGACACTACAGTATAGGTGAAGCTGATAGTCGTTGTTCCCGTACCCGCAGAGTATGTGGCCGCACGAGTCGCTCCACCGATATTCAAATTAAGCACCGGTGAACCAGTGACATTCACAATTTCAGAAAAGACCGCCCTGATGAGGATCGAAGTACCTGGCCCATAGGTTGTATTAGCGGGAGCAGTGATCGATGAGATTGTGGGAACAATAGCATCCACTCTGACATTGACTAGCGATGGTACAGTGTAGGTCAAAGTGATTTGAGAGTTTCCATTGAGATCTGAGATCGATCCACCATTAGTTGAGATTGGACTTGTGGCCGCAATTCCATTGGCATCAAGATCCCCTGCAGGAACTGTGTAAGAGAAGACAATGAGATTTGTTCCTGTTCCCGATGCATAGGTGGCATATCGAGTGGTGGTACCCACAGTGAGAGTAATGCGAGGAGATCCCACGATATTAACCGCTTCACTGTAGGTCGCTGTGAAACTAATCACTTCATTGGCCTTATAGGTTTTATTCGCAGACACCACCATCGATGAAATCGTTGGTAAAAGACCATCAACTTTTTTGTTAGCATAATTAGATGCAGAGAAAGTAATATTCGCATTATCTCCGTAGATGTCTCTAATAGTTCCACCATTTAAGGCCAAGGTTACAGTGGCAATACCATCCGAATCGTTGTGGCCCGATAATACTGTATAACGGAAAGTGTGGGCCGTGGTTCCAGACCCTGAAGAATAAGTGGCATAAAGTGTCGTGGCACCAACCGTTAATTGAATTCTTGGAGAGCCAACCACTACCGCCGGATAAGTATAGTTAACAATAAAATCCATATTCTGACCAACTCGATAAGTTGAATCAGCTGGAGCAGTAACTGAAGCAATTGAGATATCAAGACCATCAACTAAAACTGATGTAGTTGCAGGCGAGGTGAACGTAAGAGTTGCATCAGTAGCAGTAGAATCTTTAATCGTTCCACCGTTTAAACTCATGGGACTGGTCACTGCGATCCCATTATTATCTGAATCTCCCGTGCCTACGGTATATCTGAAAGTAAGAGCTGTGGTGCCTGTTCCTGATAGATAATTTGCATAAAGGGTTGTTGATCCAACGGTCAGTGCAATTCTTGGAGTTCCTGTGACGTCTACTGCGCGGCTAAAGTTTGCGATGAAGTTTAGGTTGGTTCCCGTTTTATAGGTAGCATTGGCAGGAGGAGTGACTGAGCTGATGGTCGCCCCTGCCGAAGAAACTCTCACTGCGGTCGTGTTGGGTGGAGTAAAAGTAAGAGACGAAGTGTTTCCTGAACTATCAACAATGGTTCCGCTATTAAGCTGAAGCGGAGAAGAGGTGGCAATACCGTTTGCATCTGAATCTCCGGATTGGACTGTATAGCGGAAAATGAGTGCGGTAGATCCAGATCCCGAAAGATACGTAGCATATTGAGCTGTGGCACCGATCACCATGGCGATTCGTGGTGATCCGCTGACGGTTACTGCTTCAGAAAAATTCACCGTAAAGTTTAATGTTTGTGGGGTGAAGTAAGTTCCTGCAGATGGAGCAACTACACCTGATATCGTAGGACTCACACCATCCACTAAAACGTTAGTATAAGTGAGTGCTGAAAATGTGAGGGTAGCATTATCTCCAAACGAATCTCTTATCGTCCCACCATTGAGTCCGATACTTGGACCAACAGTGGCAATACCGTTGGTATCAAGATGAGAGGCCAGAACAGTATAGCGGAAAGTATGTGCAGTTGTTCCTGAACCGGAGACATAAGTTGCATAGAGAGTTGTTGCACCAACAGTAAGTTGGATTCTAGGTGAACCAGTGACGACAGCAGCAAAATTATAGTTAACAACAAAATCTAAAACAGCAGAAGTTTTATAAGAACCATTTGCTGGAGCAGTGATGGAAGAGATACCGATATCAATACCATCTACAAGGACCCCCGTAGTTGTGGGAGGAGTAAAGGTTAGAGTGGCATCGTTGGTTCCTGTTTTAATCGTACCACCATTCAAATCTATGGAAGAAGATACAGCAATACCATTTGAATCAGAATCAGCGGCCGGTACAACAAAAGAAAATATCAAAGCTGCTGATCCAGAACCCGAAGTGTAATTTGCATAACGGGTTGTTGATCCAACTACAATGGCAATTCTGGGAGTTCCTACCACCGTCATGGTACGGTTAAAGTTAGCGGTGAGATTGATAGTGTTTCCAGTTTTATAAGTGGCATTTGCCGAAGCGGTAACTGAATTTATGGAAGCTGCTACACCATCCACATTGACTGAAGAAGTTGTAGGTGGAGTAAAGGTTAAAGTGACAATCCCATTGCCTGCCTGATCTTTAAGTGTGCCGCTATTCAGATCGAGAGGCGAGCTCACAGCGATTCCATTATTGTCAAAATCTGTAGCACCAATAGTGTATCGATATACGAGTGCAGTTGTGCCTGATCCGGATAAATAGTTAGCATAAACGGTAGCTGCACCTAGAACCATTGCAATTCTTGGAGTTCCCGTTACAACTACATTTTCTGAAAAGTTCATCGTGAAATTAAGATGAGCTCCAGAATAATATGTCGCCGCTGAAGGTCCAGTGATGCTGGAAATAGTTGGATGAACGCCATCGACTAAAATTCCAGACGTCGTGGGAGGAGAGAATGAGAGAGCGGCATTATCTCCAAAAGAGTCTTTAATCGATCCACCATTTAAAACGATGGGTGAAGAAATTGAAATCCCAGACGCTGCAAGATTTCCCGTGGCCACTGTGTATCTAAAAATAAGTGCAGTCGAGCCAGAGCCACTTACATAACTGGCAGACACCGAAGAGGCACCTACTGTCATGGCAATTGTAGGAATGCCAATAACAGTCACGGCAGCCGAATAGTTAACGGTAAAGTTTAAGTCTTCAGTATCATAGTAGGTGCGGTTAGCTGGAGCAGTGACTGATGAGATCACAGCATCGATACCATCTACAATAACTCCGGAAGTCACTGGAAGGGTGAAAAATAGATTAGCGTTTAAAGTTCCTGCTAAGTTTTGAATTGTTCCACTATTTAAATCCAACGGAGAAGAAACAGTAATTCCATTTGCATCAGCATCATCGGACGCGATGGTATATCTAAAAGTCAGAGCAGTTGTTCCACTTCCAGACACATATTGGGCTACTGCGCTTCCTGAATCCAGAGTGATATTCATCTGTGGAGTACCTGTCACATTTACCGCTTCACGGTAATTCACGATAAAGTCGAGGTTTTGACCGGTAACATAAGTTGCAGCACTTGGAGGAGTAACACTCAGGATAGGGTCAGAGCCATAAATCAAAACTCCGCTCAAATCAGGAGCAGCGAAAGTGAGATTGGCACTAACATTGTCGCGTTTAATAGTTCCACCGTTTAGTTCTAGTGGAGAAGTGATGCTAATTCCATTGGTGTCGTAATCAGCTGATACAACAGTATATCCAAAACTTAGTGTGCTGGTTCCTGTGCCTGATAGATATGTTGCATATCGAGTCACTCCACCCAAATCGATTGCGATACGTGGTGTCCCAGTTACGGTTACGGCCGCAGACATTTCAAGGTCAAACCCTAGAGATTGAGTGTTATGATATATTCCATTGCTAGGAGGAGTTACAGTCGTAATTGTAGGGTAATCATTATCGATTACTATAGGTGTGTCTCCCCACGTGACTAGCTTAATTCCTGTGAAAAACCAATCATTACCATTGTTTCCATTGGCATCATACATAGTGCCGCCGTTCATCTCCATGTAGTAACTGAGAATAATTCCGTCGGTGTCACTATCAGCAGCTGTGAAAGTGTATCGAAATTTTAACTGAGTGGTACCAGATCCAGAATGGTAAGCTGCATATCTTTCCTGGCCTGTTCCAAATTCTGCAGGATTGGTTCCGATGAAAAGTTTGAGATTTGGAGTTCCTGTGATGAAAACATTTCGAGCATAATTTACAAGAAATTCAATGGTGTCTCCGGTCTGATAAGGACCACTGGCCGGAAGGGTATTTGAGACAATCCTAGGAAGAACAGCATCAACAATGAGTGAACTTGTATTGAGTGCTCCGAAGCTCAAAGGAGCATTCACTCCGTTAAGAGTTTTTATCGTTCCACCTTTCAAAAGAACGGGACTTGGGATGGTAATCCCATCCAAATCTTCTTGTCCCGGGGCCACATTGTAACGGAAGGTGAGAGTGTTGGTTCCAGAGCCAGAATAGTAATTGGCCTTATCTAAAAAACTCCCTACCTGAATAGCAAGACGGGGTGGGGGACCAGCAACAATCATAGGCTCGGAGAACACAATTCTAATATCTACAGTTTCAGTCGCGTGATAACCCAGAGCTGGAACATCGGTAGGTATAATGACATTTGTAAGAGTAGGCAATGGAGCAACGATTACTAAATTTGCATAATATTTCACTACAAATACTAACGAAGGAGTAGTGTCCGATAAGTCTTTGATGGTTCCGCCATTAAGCTGTAGTGGAGTGACTACACGTAATCCAGATGGAGAAGGGAATCCACTACCTACAACATATCTGAATGTAAGTGAGTTTGTTCCACTTCCAGATAAGTAATTGGCCTTGCGCTCACCACTTTCTACTAAATTGATGGTGAGTTGAGGATTTCCAGTAACAGTCACTGCTTTAGAAAAAGTGACCACGAAATCCATATTGTCATCCACATTGTAAGTACCTCCTGCCGGTGGAGTAACGGCAGTGATAAGGGCCAAATTTCCCGCCACGATAATTCCTGAAGTATTGGGAGGTGTAAAAGAAAGTGAACTCAGACTATTTTCAGCTCTATCAGTGAGAACACCGCCATTGATATCGATGGAATTATCTAGAGAAATACCATTTCCATCTGCATCAGGATCAACCACAGTATAAGTAAAAGTTAATTTATTGGTACCTGTTCCAGATACATAGTTTGCGTAACGAGTAGTTCCACCAACATCCACTGGAATTCTTGGTGTGCCTGAGACTGTCATGATTTCTGAAAATGTAACGGCAAATGCTACAGTTTGATTCAAATTATAAGTTCCATTTACAGGTGCAGTTACACTCGAAATGGTCGGTGCACTGGTATCAACACTCATACTGGGTAGATGTAAAATTGTTGTGATAATTGGAATTGCATTTGTAACTCCATACTTCAGAGTTCCGCCATTGAGATCGATGGCCGATGCAAGAAAAATTCCATCACTATCACTGTCACCTGGCTGAACAGTGTATCGGAAAAAAAGTACACGAGATCCTGAACCTGAAAGATAATCAGCTTTCACTTGAGAAGTTCCAACTGTGATGTCGAGTCGAGGATTTCCAGTAACTGTAATATTTGTAGAAAAACTAAGGCTGATATCTAAAGCTTGTCCTAAGCCGACACTTTTTCCAGGAGTGGCCTTGGCCACAAACTGAGCACTCGCACACATCGAAAATAATAGGAAAAATAGGGTCAGCAGAGTTTTGGTCATTTCAAAATTTCCTTATCAATTAAGGGACTCTTAATTTTCCTATGAATCTTGAAATAGACCTATAAGGCGTAATTTTCCTCCTAAGGAAATACAAAATAACCTATCGAAATCGTTGCGAAAAGTAGTAACTCAAAGTGTTTTGCTCGGGCAATCTTTTCCAGCTTTTGACCAAAATCTCCTTCCTACTTATAATCACCTAATGACTCATAAAGAGGTTTTTAATGTATTCCTTTGATTATGTATTGGCCCATACCCGAGGTGTTAGGAAAATTCTTAGATGGGTTAATACCCAGAGAATTTCTCGACTCAAACTCTCAGAACAAGAAAAGATGAAATCAGATAAATTGCACTTGAGTAATTTTGAAAATAAGGTCTTCTCGCAAAATGGAGAAGATGGAATTATTGAAGAAATTTTTAAACGCATTGGAACCACAAATAAATTTTTCGTAGAATTTGGCGTGGAAAATGGTAACGAGTGTAACTCAAGACAATTACTTGAAAATAAATCATGGTCAGGTCTCTGGATGGACGGAAGTGATAAGAATGTGGCCTGGGGTCTGAAAAAGTTTAGTCATCTTCCAATTAACTTCCAGAGCACATTTGTGACTGCTGAAAATATCGAAGGCTTATTAGAGAAATTCGAAGTTCCTCAAGAACCAGATCTTTTTGTTATTGATATCGATGGGAATGATTTTTGGGTCTGGAAAACAATCGAAAAATATAGGCCTCGAGTGATGATTCTGGAATATAATGCAAGTCATGAAGCCGATGTTGACTGGGTAATGCCATATAACTCCACACATGTTTTTGATGGTACCAGTTACTTTGGTGCATCTCTTTTGGCGTTGGATAAACTTGGCAAAGAGAAAGGCTATACTTTGGTAAATTGTGACTCTCGTGGTGTGAATGCGTTCTTTGTAAGAAATGATCTTTTAGGAAATCATTTCTCTCATACCGATTTAGGATCAAAATATTTTTATATGAGTCCTAAGTACAATTGTTTTTTCTATGGTCACCCTAAAGGTAAAGGACCTTGGATTAAAGGCGAGTTTTCACCGGTTCACTGATCTTCAAGCTTCTCTTTCTTCAAAGCATAGGTACTGAATCCAATAGCGGTCCAGAACCAAAAGAAAAACGATTCTGGGTTGTAGTTGAGACCAATCGCCCACCAATTCCCTAGAAGAATAATAAATATCTGAGTAATACAGATTAAGATTATCCGGGCCTCGTAGACGTGTTTGTCTCTGTAGAGTGTTCTGAAATACTTAAAGAGGTAAACTGGAATGCTAAAAATAAATAGTAGATAGAAAATACATCCGTATCCAAATTCTACGATCATACTCAAGTAGAAATTATCAAATCCCCAAAAGTTTTTTCTGGTATAAACAGGATCATTGAGAATCTGCTCGGCTGAAAAACTTGAGGCAGCACCAGTCATACCCGGACCAATTCCTATAGGGAACGCATCCAGTTTTGAGACTGCAATATTAAAGGCTTCAATAAGTCCTGCGCGACGGGCCTTTAGACCTTCATAAGAATTGACATTATCCCAACGACTTATACTTGGTGCAAGATTAATAAATGAGGCATTACTATTTAAATCAAATTTGGCAATTTGATAGATCAGAAGTGGGACTGCAATCGCCATTATTAGCGAGATTTTTAAAAATGATCCAAGTTTGTTTGAAGATGTAAAAAAGATAGCTCCCAAGGAGAGAACTACTTGGAAAATGAATTTGAGCGTGGCAGATCGGACCTGACAGATCAAGAGCACCAGGATGGATAGAGCAATAACTATACCTACAATTCCAAAATATTTTTTCGAAAACTTTTCCCTTAAGAAAAGAAGTCCTATTGATAGGAAGAGATAAACAGAGATCGCTCCAGGAAGGTGAGTGGTGGCAAAAGGTCTGAATTTCTCCATGATGAAAACCCCCCCTTTAAAGGCATTTTCATAATAGGGTGTAATTTTAAGGAGAAGTCCCTCGCCTTGCTGTAATTGAAATAAGGTTAACAAGCCTTCAGAAACAAAAAGGACAATAATAATTGTCCCAATACTTTTCAAATTCTCTAATGAGAAGGTTTTTTTATTAGCAAGAAAGAGCATGAGAAGCAGAAACGGGAACACATAAAGCTTAGTCGCGGCCAAATGACCCATCATGCTGACAGAATTAATATTAAAAATCTCTACTACGTACCAAAGAAAATGAAGCAAAATAAAAATCCGCATTATTTTAGGCAATTGAATTTTGTTGGGGTTTTTATTCGATTGGGTCCAGCTCTTGATCATCGCCACACCTAAAATACCGTCGAATGCTAATCTGAATATCGGATTGTATTCCCAAAGGATGCGACCCTGGCCCTCCAAAAAGCAAAAAGTCAGAATGATTTTGATGGAAACACTTAAATCCAAAAATAAAACCGAAATCAGAGTAAAAAGGGCATAAGCGGCAAAAGTATATTTAAGAAACGGAGACCCTAGAAAGTTCAGGGCAAAAATGATGAAAATCAAAAAATAATTTATCAGAAGGATTCTTTCCTCTGATTTAAAGTTGTTCCATTTGGTAGACATGATTTGATTCTCTAATGTTTCTTCTATCTTAACATCAAGAATCCACATCTAGAGACCATGATTTTGTATTCTGATTAATTTTGTCTGGATTTAACTTAGATCCCTTTTGATCTGTCCTCGCCCTTCAAGGGTGGCCCGCAATTTTAATTCATAAAAATCCATAAGTTCTTTGCCCACGGACTCACCTTCAATAATTTTCAATGCATGAGCAATGGCTTCCAAAGTTGCCATACCGGCTTCAGTGGTTTCGGCCCGCATGTGCAATGCCATCAGATTAGGTGTGCTAATTTTAACCCTTGGAATATCTTTAAGTTCATGATGTCGATAATGAACCTTACTAGCTTGGCGCCAATTTCCATCCGGAACAATAAGTTGAATGGGCGTATCACTTTCTTCTACAAGTTTTGTATCAAGCTCCAGAGCATTATCCGAAGGATAAAAAAGAAATGTGCGATAAGCAGGTATTAGTAAATCACTTAAGTCTAGAGTCTCACGATCTTCCCCACGGATGCGCATCTCACTATTGGTAAGGGCACTCAAGGCCAGTCGCCCTGTATTGGTGGTTCGCTTTAACTCTTTAGCGTGAAAAATGATTGTAATTTTTGTTTTTAAACAGAGAGATGGGAGAGCAGAACAGATACAACGATCTTTATGCAAAAAGCATACTGAACAAGGATCTTTGGGTTTTCTCTTACGAGATTCTAATGACATTTTGTTATTAACTAGAGATTCAAAATTTTAGAAGAACCATTTTTAGTCGCTCTTACCCAAGATATAATACTTCCATCAGGCATGAAATTAATCGCATCACTTAGAACATTGCCTTCTTTATACTTCATAAAAGCTGAAGGCCCATTCTTCGAGTCAAATACTTCAACCATTTCAGGACATTTTTTTGCCACGCTTACAAGTGTCCTGGCATATGAAGAAAGAAAGGCTTTTTCTTCATCTTTATTAATGTCAGGAAAAATAACATAACCTGAACTGTTAGTATCAGGATGCCCAGGCAAATACTTGGTGATAATTGCTTGAGATTCAATAACTTTGCATTTCTTCCCGCAACTCACATGTTTATGCTTATAAGCTCCACCTTCTGGAGTTCTGGTTGTTTCAGAATTCTCAAAGTTCATCCCATGCACGTCCATCTTCAATTGATAGTGAGAGAGTTTTTTACATTCACTGCTTGCAAAAGCTGTGAAAGAAGAGAGAAGAAAGAGTGTGAAGATGAGTTTCATGTGTCCGCCTTGTGTTACAAGTTTAGACTATGTTTAAAAAGTGAAATAGAGGGCAGAGTTGGCAAACCTGATTAAAGAACTGGTGTATTCTTTAAAACAAAAGGAAAAGCTTGCGCGCCAAAGATTGATTTTGCTTGCATTCAATCTTTGGCATTTTGTTTATGTAAATTTCCGTTTTCTTCATTCAACAAAGGAGCAGGCAACGACTTGCATATACCCTCAGCTGCAAGTTTGATGGCAACATGGTCATAGGAAGATAAAAATTTCTTCTGGAATAAAATGGAACCAATTTCACACTGCCCTTTTTTTGTTAGCATCTCTAGAGGTTTAATTTGGTTTGCTGGTATTTTCAGGAAACTAAGGGATTCTATAACCCATGACGATCCGTTGTGACTTAGACCCGGTTCAAAAGCGAGCTTGCATAGTTCCCATGACGAAATTTCGACTGGATAAAGTGCGTCCTTAGAACTCTTATTAAGGATCAGAGACGTATTTTTGTAGCCCCAGTCACACCTCGCAGCTTTAGTTAGGTCCTCTGCGGAATAAACTGATAGGCAAAAGCAAATTAGAATTAGCGTTGTTAATTTCTTCATTTTTAGGCTCCTCATCTTGATCTATTTGCTGATTTTATCTCTCTTTTGACCGTGACTAAAATGGATTTATAGTGGGCTAGCTATAACTTAAATGAATGCACGCAGATACTTCCCAATAAAAACGAAAGGTGGTTTCTCTCAATCAGCTCAAGAGGTCAATTTGAGTGAATTTATTTAAGTGATGTAGCAGTTCGTCTTTATCGATTATTGAAATACTGCGTTTGTGCTAGAATTGCCTCATGGGGAGTAGCTCACTCACAACGAGTCTTCAAATCGTCATCACGACTTCGGTCCGATTTGAATATAAAGAGCCAGACCATAGGTAAGGCATGGAGGGTTTTATGTCTAATTTATTGGTTCTAATTATTGCAGCCATTTTAATCTCTTGTTCTTCTTTAGAACAAGGTAACACTGAGAAAAAATCTTTTCCAGGTTATCAGTTCGGAAGACAAATGGACGAGAGATCGATGAAGTCTGGGTTTATGGAGCGAAAATGAACAAGTACTGGCTTAACTACCATCATCTCTATTACTTCATGACGATTGCTGAACTTAACAGCATATCCAAAGCTGCCGAAAAATTAATGCTTGGGCAGCCCACTTTAAGTGTCCAGCTTAAGCAGTTTGAAGACAATCTTGGTGTTCAGCTTTTTGAGAGACAACATAAAAAACTACTTCTCACTGAACATGGAAAGCTGGCACTTGAATATGCCAGAAATATTTTTAAGATGGGAGGGGAAATGTATGAAGCCCTTCACGATAGACTTAAACCTAGCAAAATTAATATTCAGTTAGGAGCACTAGATAGTATTCCTAAACAAGTCATGCTCCAACTCACACAAGCATCTCTAAAAATAGCTCCCTGCTCAATCTCGTTGGTAGAGGGCAAATTTGAAGAACTGATGAGAGATTTATCAGCACATACGGTTGACTTGGCCATCACGAACTTTCTGCCTAAGCTTGAAGCAACTAAAGGTCTATATCACAAAGTCATATCAAAACGAAATGTTGGAATTTATGGCGGACCAGGTTTTAAAAAGCTAAGAAAAAACTTTCCTAAATCGCTTGATTGTCAGCCCTTAGTACTACCCACCTATGACAGCCAAATGAGGTATGACTTAGAGCACTGGCTAAAATTAAATGAGCTATCTATAGATATTGTCGCTGAGACTCAGGATACGGCCCTCAAAAAACTAATGGCCATCAATAACATGGCGATGATTCCAGCAGCTTCTCACACTGTTCAAAATCAAGTCTTATCTGGCGAGCTTGTACTTATAGGTGAACTGGATAACGTTACTGAAGAATTATATCTAATTTCATCTCAGCGTAAAATCGCCAACCCTGTAGCTGCTGAGCTAATGAAGAGCTTCTTGCTCTAGTTTATATAGTATCAAGTAAAACGAACCTAACGATATCCTTTATCCATTTTCGCAATTTCAAGTAGCCATCTAGAATTTGATTATAGCTTCCGCACTTCTGCGGAACATGGAGGGCATCATGTTAAAAATCGTGTTTAAAAACCTAGAACCATCTCAACTGGCGAGAGACATTGTAAAAGACAAAATTGCGCCAGTCATAGAGAAGTTTCCATCTCTGGCCGATCACAAGGTCACTCTCACTTTAGAGATGGAGAATTCACCGAATCAAGCAGGTCCGGACCTATTCACCGTCAGTTCAATGGTTACAGGGAAAACGTTTAAAAACTTGAAGATGAAAAAGTCTTCACGGAACTTTTACATTGCTACCGCTGAACTAGTGGATGGATTCAATGAACTTTTGAGCCGTGAGAGTGACCGTCTTTTTAAAAATAATCGAAAGCCGAAATTAACAACAGGAGAATTTTATGAGTAATATTTACGACGATCATTTGGACCATTTGAGAAGAATCAAGACAAATTCTCAATCGGCATTATCTCTCTACGTTCCACTTAAATGGAACGATTTTGCACCAGCAAAGATTTTTACAGCTCTTCTTAAAGCCGCGAATGGTCTTATGGCAAAGAGCGGACATCCAAATCTCGAGATCATGACTCCAGAGTGGGATCGATGGTTGAGACAGGGTACAGTTACCTTGGCCATTTTTCATCACAACGGGATAACTAACCTGATTCCGCTACCAACGAGGATGCAACCCAGGGTCGTGGTCGCTAAGAGTTTTCATATAAAACCAATTGTGGCCGCATCACACGAGTATGTTGATTCACTTCTGCTTCATTTCAATGAAAGTGGAGCAAGCTTATTTAGGATAAATCCAGTAAGCGAAACACTGATTGATAGTTACTTGCCTTCAGAAATCCTGCCTAAGACTGATTGGCCAGCTAGACTTGATAGGCAGTCGCTTAGAGAGTTTTTAGAGTTCTTGCAGCAGGAAGTCCGAGGATCAATTCTAAGCACAACTAAAATCTTGGGAATTACCGGAGAATCTTATACAGAGCTTCAGTCAGACTCCTTTTGGAAAAAGACAAACCTACCCATTGCTTTCTATGATGATTCATTTCGAACTGCCTCGCCGCAAAACGCTATTTCAATCATGAGATTAAGACTTGCTCAGATTGTTAATGAAAGACATACCCAGTCTGTCATGAAAGCTTTAAATGATAACAAGGCCCTGGATGATATTTACTCCGTTAAATATTTAGCTCCCAAGATACTTCACGGAGAAATCAAACAACTATGCGTATCACTTGATTGTATGCATTTTGGTGAAGTCGACCCCAATACAGGGAATGTTGTTATGAATAAATCTCAACTTAATGCAAGTGATGACGACGTTCTAGATGATTTAGTGGAATTAGCTATTGATAATGGAATAGAAGTAAGTGTTGTACCTAAAAAATATTTGCCTACCGGTAGAAGCTTTGTTGCTTCTTAAATGGGGAAGAGATGAGATTTTTACGATTGGTGCTTCAGTTCTTATTTCCGTTGTAATCAGCAAGAGAGACGATCTCAACTAAGTCTCGGACATATTAGCTAATTTATAAAAGGAACTTTGATTGAACTTATTTCATACCTTTCTTCATTCTACCTCAAAGGACGATAAGGTAGAAATCCTTGCGACAACCCTAGGGACTTTTATCCTTGGAGGATCGTTTGCGAAAGATTTTTTTACGAACGGTCGATTTGAATTTAGAATCTTTATGTTCGGGATTTCGTCCTTAATACTACTGTTTGCGATTTCCTTTGTTGCCGAGATAAGAATAAAGTTTTTTCAACGTAGTAATGTAATATTGAGCCTCTTATGGCTATTCTTCTTTCTCGTAGGCTCATTGGCCGCAGTAGATCTCTTTCGAGACCAATTTATAATTAAGGGATCAGGTCTAGATATAAGAGCAGAAACACTGGTTTTTTTAACTGCTTATACAGTGTCGACTAACCTTTTATACTTCCTCAATAGAGAGATTTTGCAGGAAGCACTAAGAAAGAAAACCATTTATAAATATCTCATAGCCCCCCTCAATGGACTAAGCATCGGAATTATTAGTATGGGTGCCACAGTGTGGTTAGTTGGTTAAAACTCGCCGATCCTCCTTTCCTGAGATCCTGAAAGAGGCAGTAGTCAAAGTTCGCGAACCCTTCTCAACTCAGATATGGATATAGAAAAGAATTGGGTAAGGTACTCACTCATAAGGGCGAGCAGCAGATAATTGAGGCCCTAAAGGATTTCAGGACTGAAGGGCTTATCTTTCGTCAGATCGCCCGACGGATGACGGCCCTGAGAATCCCCTGAAAAATAGGAAATTAAAATTGCATCCAATGATGGTTAAAAGAGTTTTTGATTTCAATGCTTCTTCGACACGAACTCAGAGTAGTTACTTTTAGGACTCATTTGTAAAAAACGTCTCACCAAACGCTTTTCTAATTTTCTAAACTGAGGTGTGTGTTTACCCATTTCAATAACGTGTGCGAGTTCATGTGCTAAAGTTTTTATTAACATACTCTTTGTGTATTTTTTAATTACCTTGGAAGGGTTGTAAGAATTGTAAAGGTGCAAATAGACTCTGAAATTTTTATCATCATTGGTGAAGATAGAAGCCACTACGTCTTTCCCATAGCGATTATTACCTTTCCAGCACCCAAGTCGTGTTATTTTGGTTCCTTGTGGTAAAAGCTTATAGCTTTCTTCAATGTAAGGTAGCATCCACATAAGTTCTTTTGCCACTTTAATTTTCATGCTGCTCTGTAAGTCTGGCAGTTTACTATTCCTTTAATAAGACCTACGGTAATACTCTCTGCGAAGCATTCAGCATCACATCTTTTTACTAATGGTATCTTGATTGATATCGTTTTCATGAAAGAGCTCCTTGTTAACATTGATACTAAAAAAGTAAAAAATGCGTTTCATTGCTTATTTGTTTTCCAAGCTTGAACTGACTTTTTCCCATCCATAAAGATGTCCTATAAGTATTGCTGAAACACCGAGCAAGATGTATTCGATGGAATGCAACCATACGCCATAGCTTAAGCCGATAAATCCTAAAAATTGAATGATGAAATTTGCAGGTTGTAGATGAAGAAGGGCTATCTTCCCTAAGATAGTTTCAGACATCTTTTGGGGACTTACTTGCATGACAGCTGAGGAGGCAAGTAATCTTGCTGTGATAATTGACGCCAAGGCCATTTGCCAACTTTGAAGCCAAAAGAAATAAAAGAACCAGACAATTCCCAACGCATCTAGAAATAAAGCTCGGGGATGAGATCCTTTTAATGCATACTTTTCAAGCCATGAGAAGCCGTGCTCAACTGTCACGATACGAGTTTGACCAATGTTCAATGAGTTCGATTTCATGGGATTCTCCTTCTTGAAAAATTTTACATTCTGTTCCCGAATGGATACGTTTCTGGAAATTTCTTCTTATCAAAATGTGCTTGAATCGGTGTTAATGAATTTGATCGATCAATATAAATAAATGCATCATAGCGATTGGATAATGAAGTCGGGACATAATTTCCGCGATGTTCAATGTCCGGATCATAAACAACACCTATTGCTCGATGATCCATGACTTGATTCAAAGGTGATCCATGATCAAGAGGATCGAAAATTAAATAGAAATCAGAGCAGCCTACATTTCCGATTACCTGATGACAGGCGTTTTCTACACTTCCCAGTCTGGCTTCTGGTATATCGTATTTCAAGATCGGACCATTCCACATGTAAGAAGCCGTTACCGAACCATCATATGAACCAAAACCGACGAGGCCCACATTTTCTGGACCGAATATCTCTCTGGCCAGTCCCCCAATATTTAACTGACCATTTGTAACCATATCAGTCGCTCGATAATCTCCCACATGGGTATTGTGTGCCCAAACAATCGCTTTGGAATCCGCTCCGTGATGTTGCAGCAACATTTCCAGAGTTGACATCATGTGCTCATCTCTAACATTCCAGGAATCTTCTTCCCCAAACACCATTGCTCGATAATATTTTTCTGCATTGGCAACAATTTGCGCATTTTGCTGAATGTTGAGCCATGTTTCGTCTTGTTTACCTGAGAGAATCTTCTTTTTTAATGTTTCTTCCAAAATATCTATGACTTGTTTTTTGCAACCTTCAGGCGTTTTAAAAAGAGATTTGGCATATAACTTTTCATCATGGCGAAAAGGCTCAAGACAGGCATATTTTTGTTCTGCCAATTTGGCAAGCTCAGGGTCAATTGTGTGCAAAGTAGATATGACCTGATCAACAGATTCATAAAACGAGTAGATGTCTAATCCATAAAACGAAACTTTCGATTCCGTTCTTTCATTCCATTTTTTAAGCCAGTCTGTAAACCACTCCAGTTCTTGATTGGCCCACATCCACGTAGGCCAGCGATCGAAAGTCGAAAGAATCCTGTGACTGTCTCCGCGTTCTTGAGCTTTTATGAATCGATTAATTCGCTGGCAAGCGGGCCAGTCACCTTCAACTGAGATAAAATTAAAACCATGTTGATTTATCAATTCTTGAGAAATGAGTTGTCTCCATTTGTAATATTCCTGAGTCCCATGGCTAGCTTCACCAATCATGACAATTTTTTTATCTTTAAGTGAGTTAACTAAGGGGTGAATCGATGTCTCACCTTTCAGTGGCATTGCTTTATTGATAATTTCCTGCTGATAGTTCGTCATTTTAAACCTCATAGGTTTTTTTATAGCAGGAAGAGATTATAAATAACCTCTTCCTGCTATTTTTTTACGATTTAAGAACTGGAATTTTTTTAGTTTTATGATTGCTTGGCTTAACTTTATCCATCTCAACAGTTAAAATGCCATCTTTATAAGAAGCTTTTACTGAGTCGGCGTTGACTTCTTCCTCCATGGGGATGGAGCGGTAAAAACTGCCGTAACTAAATTCTGAAGTATAGTAACCCTCTTTTTCTTCCTTGCTCTCAGACTTTCTTTCTCCTTCTAGAATGAGATTGTTGCCGCTGAACGTGACATTAATATCACTTTCTTTCATGCCAGGAACTTCAGCACAAACGATGTAGGATTTATCCTTTTCTTTAATCTCTACATTTGGCATAAAATCGCTTGTTTCGATGTTGAATGTTCCAAAGTCATCATCGAATTTTCGCATTAGTTGGTTCATATCTTTTTTCCAGAGAGAAAAGGGATTCTGACTTCTCGTAGTGAGTGAATGATTTCCAAGTAATGACATAAAGACCTCCTGTTGGATGTTAAATTTCGACCTCAAAAAGAATTCTGATCCTAGAAAAACGATTTGAAACTGATCATGGCCAATCTGGGAACTAATTTATGTCATGAACACATAGCTTCAATACTTATCAAATGCGTTTAGTGTGGATGGAGTGATACCAATCCAGTGCGACTGAATAATATTAAGCCAAGATTTAGTTTTCGAAATGGATTTCTTGATAAACATTAATCGAGACAAAGTACAAGCTTACTTTATTTATAAAGAATGGCTTTGCTTCTGAAGAGGACATGCAAGATGCAACGTGAAATTCTTATTCCTCTTCTCTTGTGAAATTAAAGGGGCGTTTATCTTTCTTTGATCATCCAAGGGCCTGGATTTTTTTGTTTATGGTAGTGGCAGTTCTCATCTAAGTTCAAGAAATAAGATGATGGCACTCGAGCTCTTCAAACCGTTGCCTACGACAGATGTGGCATTGCCTGTGCCCACAGAAGGCAGTATGACATGTTCTTCCTCCTGATTTTCAAATCATGTTTGAATTGAAAATGAAGTAAAACCCTTGTCATGGCTTGAAAAAAAATTGGCGCAAGCAGAAAAAGTCAGGTTTGGTCGGTATCTTAAGCGAATATAAATTAGTGTTAATCATAATACGTTAAGTCTTGTAATAAAAACTCTTAAAAATATAAGGTGAATAGGATCGAATCGACTAACAAAGGTTGGGATTTATGTATTTAGCATTTTTCATGACACTTTTACTTTTCCCTTATGTTTTATACGGTGAAAGAAATAAGAGCGAGATGCAAGCGCTTCCTTCCTATTTTAAAGGGATAGAAGTTGACGGAAAAATACTTAGGCACGGATACATACGCTGGCTTGAAAAGAAACCTTATACACCGATGGTGGATCCGAAGCTCTCCAAAGAAGGGGAGGGTATTTATGTTAAACATTGTTTGCAATGTCATGGTCCTCAAGGGAAGGGTGATGGGCCGGTATCAAAAAAATATGGTGTTAAGGCTGTAAATCTGCAGAACGCAAGCAAGACTCTAAGCAATCATACAATATTTATTCAAGTAGCTGAGGGAAAAGGAGACATGCCTCAATGGATGGACGTTTTGACTGAAGAAGAGGTTTGGTCACTTACTCATTACATTAACACTTTTAAATAATTTTTTGGAGGAAACCGTATGGCGAATGAAACTTATCCAGAGAAGTATCATCGTTTGCAATCACTTGCCGGAAAACTTTCGAGTGAAATTCCCGGTTCAATGAAAGGATTCGCTCAGCTTCATCAGCAGTCTCTTCAAGATGGAGTTCTTCCCAGGAAAATTAAAGAACTCATGGCCCTTTCCATATCAATTACGACTCCATGTGCAGGTTGTATTGCTTACCATGTACATGACGCTTTAAAGGCAGGAGCGTCAAGGGAAGAGCTTTTAGAAACCATAGGTTTAGCAGTTATGATGGCAGGTGGGCCTGGCCTCATTTATGGTTGCGAAGCCTTAGAAGCTCTCACTCAGTTTGAAGCCGGAAATAAAACATGATCGTCTAGAGGTTGTATGGAAGACCTGGTTAATTGGAATGAAAAAGTTACGGCTCAGTTAAAAGAAGATGGGTTTATTAATATATGCCATGAGGCACTTGATCGGAAGGTTGCAGGATCCAGCCGCAATTCAACGGCCATTCGCTATGTGCCGCTTTCTTGGTCATCGGAGCGACCTGAAGTCATAGACATTTCCTATGAAAAACTGACTAACGATACATTTAAATTTGCAAATGCTCTTAAAAAATTGGGAATGAAAAAAGGGGACGTTCTTTTTTCTTTATCAACCCGAGTCCCCGAACTTTATACTGTGGCCCTTGGAACTTTGCGCTTAGGTTCCGTTTTTTCTCCATTGTTTCCGGCATTCGGGCCAGGACCCATCTTAGCAAGGATGAGTAAGGGTAAGGCGAAGGCCGTCTTTTCTCAGGCATCACTTTTCCGCAAGAAAGTTTTACCTATTCTCAACTCCTTGCCAACACTCAGGCACATCGTTCTTATTGATGATGATGGTTCTCTTAAAGATGTTCCAGGTGCGATCGATTTTTTTCAATTAATGGATGAAGCTGATCCGTCACCAATCTTAGAAAAAACTGAACCGATGGATACAGCACTTCTTCATTTTACCAGTGGGACAACTGGTGAACCTAAGGGTGCCGTTCACGTCCATCAGGCCGTGGTTTATCATAAAGCTTCAGGACAATACGCTTTAGACCTTCGAGAAAATGATGTTTTTTGGTGTACAGCAGATCCCGGTTGGGTCACTGGAACCTCTTATGGAATCATTTCTCCACTCTGTAATGGTGCAACTTTACTCATTGATAGTGCTGAGTTCAATGCAACTAGGTGGTATGAGATCTTGAAACATTTTAAAGTGGATGTCTGGTATTCTGCACCGACTGCGATGAGGATGCTTATGAAGGCAGGGGAAGAGTTGCCGAAGGATTATGACTTTTCACATGTAAGATTTGCTTCCAGTGTTGGTGAACCGCTTAATCCTGAAGTCATAAAATGGGTTAAAGAGAATTTACATATAACTCTTCACGATAACTGGTGGCAAACAGAGACAGGTGGAATCATCATGGCCAATGATGCGAAAATGATTGTAAAACCTGGTTCAATGGGAAAACCACTCCCTGGTATTGAAGTCGCTCTCATTAAAGATTTTACGATTGATCAAATTTTATTTGCTGCTAATAATGAGCAAGGTGAAATTGCTATTCGTAAAGGCTGGCCATCCATGTTCACTGCGTACCTAGAAAATCCCGAACGCTACTCTAAATGTTTTGTGGGAGATTGGTACCTGTCTGGCGATCTTGCACAAAAAGATCAGGACGGATACTACTGGTTTGTTGGAAGGAAGGATGACGTCATCAAGACTTCGGGGCATCTTATTGGCCCTTTCGAAGTCGAAAACGTTCTGATGGATCACCCCGCTGTTCTGGAATCAGCTGTAATTGGTATTCCTGATCCTGTGATTGGAGAAATGATCAAGGGTTATGTCGTTTTAAAAAAAGCTTTTGCTCAGTCGGAAGAACAAAAGCTACAGATTCTTGCTCACGCCAGAAAGAGGCTCGGAGCGGCCCTCGCACCCAGAGAAATTCAGTTTATCAACAACCTTCCTAAAACAAGGAGTGGAAAAATTATGAGGCGTCTCCTTAAAGCGAGGGAACTTGGGTTGCCAGAAGGTGACCTTTCAACTTTGGAGGAAGCCAGTGGAAGCTAATGATCTTCAAAGGCTGTTGCATAATATGATGAGAGTGAGAAGGATGGAGGAACTCTGCGCTGAGCTTTATACTCAAGAAAAGATCAGAGGATTTTTACATTTGTATATAGGAGAAGAGGCAGTAGTAACCGGAGTCATGAGTCTCTTAAGACCTAAGGATAATGTCATGGCGACTTATCGTGAACATGGCCATGCTCTCTTAAAAGGAGTTTCGGCTAAATCCATCATGGCAGAGATGTTTGGAAAACGCGAAGGATGCTCAAGGGGACGGGGAGGGTCTATGCACCTCATTTCTACTGAGGATCGCTTCTACGGAGGAAATGCAATTGTCGCTGCAGGTATTCCTCAAGCTGTTGGTCTGGCCCTGGCGAGTAAAAAATTAAATGAAGACCGTCAAACGGTTTGTTTTTTTGGAGAAGGTGCCGTAGCCGAAGGTGTTTTTCATGAAGCTCTCAATATGGCTGAGCTTTGGAAAATACCTGTGCTCTTTTGTTGCGAGAATAATTACTATGCAATGGGTACTGCTATTGAACGATCACAAGCGCAGTTAAATCTTCCCAAGAAGGCCGAGGCCCATAACGTCACTTCTCAGTCGGTGGATGGAATGAATGTATTCGAGGTCATTGAGAAGACTAAAGAAGCGCTAGATTTCATAAAACGCGAAGGGCGTCCTTGTTTTTTAGAATTCCGAACCTACCGATTTAGGCCTCACTCCATGTTTGATCCTGAGCTCTATCGTAGTAAAGAAGAAGTTATAAAATGGAAAGAAAAAGATCCGATCAATTTCCTTATCGATCACATGAAGAAAAAAAATCTTATTTCTCAGGAGGCCATCAAATCCCTGGGGAAAAAAGTTGAAGAAGAAATGCAGGAAGCTATCAATTTTGCCGAGGACAGTGAGCTTGAGCCACTGGAAGATTTGGAGAAATATCTTTATGAAAATGACTTATAGAGAAGCTTTAAAAGAAGGGCTTAAGAGTGCCCTCGATAATAATCCTATGGTATTTCTCATTGGCGAAGATATAGGTGCTTATGGTGGAACCTACGCTGTGACAAAAGATTTTTTGAAGTTGTATGGCCCAGAGAGAATTCTTGATGCTCCATTGTCTGAAGATGGATTCACCGGAATAGGAGTAGGAGCGGCCATGGGAGGGCTCCGCCCTATTGTAGAAATCATGACAGTGAACTTTGCTTTCTTGGCGCTGGATCAGATTGTGAATTCAGCTGCAGCTTTCCGACATATGTCAGGAGGTCAGGTCTCAGTTCCTTTGGTGATTCGGACTACCACAGGAGGAGGGCGACAGGTTGCCGCCCAACATTCAAATTCTTTTGAGGGATGGTTTGCCCATATTCCGGGAATGAAAATCCTGGTCCCTGCCACTGTGGAAGATGCAAGGTCATTTCTGCATTTTGCTCTTCAAGATAATGAT
>CAMDDI010000012.1 GCA_945890905.1 Bacteriovorax stolpii | reverse complement strand
AAACTACCTGAGAATAAAATTGAAAACTGTCCATTGATGACTAAGGCGGCCCTATGAAAATCGAAGATAAACTTCAAGATAACTATAAGTATGGTTTTGTCACAGACATTGAAACCGAAGATTTCCCAAAGGGTCTGAGCGAAGAGATTGTGCGCATGATCTCGGCCAAAAAAAATGAACCTCAGTGGCTACTCGATTACCGCCTGAAGGCCTATGCCCATTGGCTAACCTTAAATCACCCGGAGTGGCAATACTGCAAAGTACCACCGATCAATTTTCAAGATATTTATTACTATTCAAAACCAAAATCAAAAAAAGATGTCTATAAGTCTCTAGACGATGTGGATTCTGAGCTTCTTGAAACCTTTGAAAAACTGGGAATCCCACTTACAGAGCAAAAACGCCTAATGGGTGTGGCGGTAGATGCAGTTTTTGATTCTGTTTCAGTTGGAACTACTCATAAAGAAGAATTAGAAGCTGTCGGAGTTATTTTTTGCTCTATTCAAGAAGCCGTAGAAAAGTACCCCGAGCTGGTTAAAAAATATCTTGGAACCGTAGTTCCTTATTCAGATAACTACTACGCTGCTCTTAATGGGGCGGTTTTCTCTGATGGATCATTTGTCTACATTCCTAAAGGTGTAAAATGTCCCCTGGACCTTTCAACTTATTTTAGAATCAACGCTAAAGAGTCAGGACAGTTCGAGCGAACTCTCATTATTGCTGATGAGGGCAGTTATGTGAATTATCTTGAAGGCTGTACCGCTCCTCAGAGAGATGAAAATCAATTACATGCTGCCATCGTGGAACTTATCACCCTGGATGATGCAGAAATTAAATACTCTACTGTTCAGAACTGGTACGCCGGTGACAAAGAAGGCAAGGGTGGAATTTATAACTTTGTAACCAAGCGCGGCCAGGCCAGAGGAAAAAATTCTAAGATTTCCTGGACCCAAGTTGAAGCAGGTTCGGCGATAACTTGGAAGTATCCGTCATGTGTGTTGATGGGTGATAACTCACAAGGCTCTTTCTACTCAGTGGCCCTCACTAATCACTACATGCAGGCCGATACCGGCACCAAGATGATTCATATCGGGAAGAACACAAAATCCACGATTATTTCCAAAGGTATTTCTGCAGAAAAATCACAGAACGTTTATCGCGGTCTGGTTAAAATTATGCCAAGTGCCACTGGTGCTCGAAATTATTCTCAGTGTGATTCCATGTTAATTGGCGATAAGTGCTCGGCCAACACCTTTCCTTTTATTGATGTTAAAAATTCAACTGCTACTGTAGAGCATGAAGCCACTACTTCAAAAATCAGTGCGGATCAAATTTTTTATCTCCAATCTCGGGGATTCACAGCAGAGAAAGCAGTATCGTTGATTGTGAATGGTTTCTGTAAAGATGTATTTAAAACTCTTCCTCTTGAATTTGCGGTCGAAGCCGTGAAGCTCATCGAGATGAAATTAGAAAATAGCGTAGGATAGAATTATGATTGAAATTAAAAATCTCACAGCATCTGTTGATGGAAATGAAATCCTAAAAGGGATTAACCTGACTGTTAAAGAAGGCGAAGTCCATGCCATCATGGGGCCCAACGGTTCTGGAAAATCAACTCTCTCTAAAATTATTGCGGGTCACCCGGCCTATAAAGTTACTGGTGGAGAAGTTAATTATAAAATTAATGGGAAGATGAAAAATCTTCTAGACCTTGATCCTGCTGAGCGTGCTCGAGAAGGAATCTTTCTTGGTTTTCAATATCCTATTGAAGTACCTGGGGTTTCAAATTTCACTTTTTTAAAAGAGAGCTTTAATCAAATTTGTGAGCATCAGGGTTTAGACAAGATGGATGATCAGGCCTTCCTAAATCATCTGCGCTCAAAGCTTAAGATTCTCGATATGAATGAATCTTTCCTTGAAAGAAGTGTCAATGAAGGCTTCTCTGGTGGGGAGAAAAAGAAGAATGAAATTTTGCAAATGGCGATTTTAAACCCTCGCCTCTCGCTTTTAGATGAAACAGATTCTGGTTTAGATATCGACGCACTTAAAACGGTGGCCGGTGGAGTGAATGCTCTTAAGAGCCGCTTTAATGCCACTGTTCTTGTCACTCACTATCAGCGCTTACTTGATTATATTGTTCCTGATTATGTTCATGTTCTCTACAAGGGGCAGATCATTAAATCTGGCGATAAAAATCTGGCCTTGGAACTTGAAGAAAAAGGCTACGACTGGCTCATTTCCGCACACACGGGTGGAGCACAATAATGGACTTGCAAACTCTGCGCGATCTGGCGCAAAAGAGCATTCAGGCCGGCCCTCCAAACTTAAAAAAGTTTCGTGAAGAGCATCTCCATCTTTTTGCCAAAAATGGATTTTTAACAACACACCCAGATTTTTATAAATTCACAAATATTGAAAGTGCTATCCGGGATGTTAAGTACGACTCTCAGGATAACAAATGTAATCCCAGAGAGTTTGAGGACAAGATGGTCCCGACCATCTATCTTATCAATGGAAAAATCGATGGTCCAATACCGGAAACAACAGGAATAAAGATATCTGTACTGACAGATGATTTTTCAAAACTTGATCAGTCTAAAAATCGCATCAATTCTTTCACTCACCTCCATCACTCCCTAATGGAGCAAGGGATTTTAATTGAAGTGAGTAAAGATGCTCAAATTAAATCACCTTTAAGAGTTCTAAATTTTGTTTCAAATGCCACGATGAATACCGCAACCATTATTCTGCGTGCTCGTACCAATTCTGAAGTGACACTTATCGAAGAGACTTATGGTCTCTCACCTGAGTATACAAATATCTCTGAATCACATCTTATTATTGAAGCAGGCGCAAAGGTTGAGCATATTCAAATTGAAGCAGGCTCTTTTGAATCTATTCATCACGGCTCAACTTTTAGTCATGTGGCCAAGGACGCCACGTACAGAAATATCGTGTTCCATCTTTCAGGAAAACTCAATCGTCGCAATTTAGATTTAAACCTCCAAGAGAGTGGTGCTCACGGAGAATCTTATAATCTTTATCTGACTCACAAGAATGAGAAGTCTGATATCAACACGGCGATTAATCACTTCGCAGCTGATTCAACCTCGTCTCAAATTGCCAAAGGCATTTTAGATGAAGAATCAAAGGGTATCTTTACCGGTCTTATTCACATTTACCCGCAAGCTCAGCGTGTGGCCTCTGGTCAATTAAATAAAAATCTTCTCCTCTCAAATAAAGCACAGGCCCATTCTCAACCTCAGCTTGAAATATTTGCTGATGACGTAAAATGTGCTCATGGATCTACCACTGGACAACTCTCTGAAGATGAGCTTTTCTACTTTGAGGCCCGTGGTATTCCTCGTGAAAAGGCCCGGACACTTTTGGCCCATGGATTTGGAATGGAAATTGTTCTTAAAATTCAAAATTTAGTGGCCCGTGAAAGAATGTCGGCTCTAGTTCTTGAAAAGATGAAGTCTAAATTCAAAATCGGAGGTACTTAAATGAAAAGTATCCTCAAAGAAAATCCCTATAGAAAAGATTTCCCCGTACTGGATCAAATGATTTCGGGTAAACGTCTTGCCTATCTTGATAGTGGTGCCACGACACTTAAACCCTTGATGGTTATTGAAGAGCTGGATCGCTACTACCGCCTTGAAACATCCAATGTTCATCGAGGACTCTACTGGCTCTCGGAGAACGCTACCAATAAGTTTGAATCTACCCGTGATAAAATAAAAACTTTCATCAATGCTCCAGACCGCAAGCAAGTTATCTTCACCAAAGGTACAACTGAGTCAGTTAACCTTGTGGCCCAATGCTTTGCTGGAAAGTTTCTCAACGAAGGTGATGAGATACTCATCTCCCAAATGGAACATCATTCGAATATTGTTCCTTGGCAGATGATCGCAGAAGTTAAAAAACTCACCATCAAAGTCATCCCTATCAATTTGAAGGGTGAGATTTTAATGGATGAGTATCAGAAGCTTCTTACGGATAAAGTAAAACTTGTATCCGTCACTTTTGTATCAAATGCTCTAGGGACGATTAATCCAGTTAAAGAAATAATCCGTCTTGCCCATAAAGTAGGCGCCAAAGTTTTTGTTGATGCTGCTCAGGCCGTGTCTCACATAAAAGTTGATGTGGTAGATCTTGATGCCGATTTCCTTGGCTTTTCGGGTCACAAAATGTTCGGGCCCACGGGTGTGGGGATTTTGTATGGAAAAGCTGAACTTTTGGAAATTATGCCTCCTTATCAAGGCGGTGGAGATATGATTGATGTGGTGAGTTTTGAAAAAACTACTTACAACTCTCTTCCCCATAAATTTGAAGCAGGAACTCCCTCTATTGCAGCTGTCATTGGTCTTGGTAAGGCCGTGGATTACATCAACCAAGTGGGTCTTGAAAACATTCACCACGCCGTTGAAGAACTCCTAGAATATACCACTAAAAAGCTCAGCTCAATTCCTGGTCTTAAGATCTATGGCACCGCCGATCATAAAACTTCGGCCGTATCTTTCGGAATTGAAGGTATTCATCCTCATGATCTGGCCACCTTGATTGATAAAGAAGGTGTCGCAATTCGTACAGGACATCACTGTGCTCAGCCTTTAATGAAATTTTTTAATGTACCGGCCACTTGCAGGGCCTCACTTTCTCTCTATAACAACCAAGAAGACATTGATCAGCTCTACGCAGCTTTGGTCAAAGTTAAGAAATTTTTTGAGTAGGATTTATTATGACACATCAAATTGAAATAACCATTCAGCCCACCCCCAATCCAAATGCATTGAAGTTTATTCTTGATCGCGATGTTAAGGTGGAAGGCAAAGTTTCTTTTAAAACTCCTCAAGATTGCCGAGATGTCCCTCTTGCCGCAGCTTTGTTTGACTTGCGTGGAGTGGATCAAATTCATTTTTTCCAGAATGTGATAACTATTTCAAAGTTTAGTTTTGAAGATTGGAATCACTTAGAGCCGGCCGTTCAGACTTCCATTGAAAATTTTATCGAAGATCATGACCCAAATTTTAAAGTTTTGGATCCAGAGTCTGAGCGCCGAAATAATTTAAGCCCCGAACTGCGCTCAATTGAGGAAGTTTTAGATAAAAAAATCCGTCCGGGCCTTCAGGGTGATGGCGGAGACTTAGTTGTTAAAGACTACAAAGACAATGTTTTGATTGTTAAGTACCAAGGTGCCTGTGGAACTTGTCCCAGTTCAACAACTGGGACTTTAGAGGCCATTCGCTCAATCTTGCGGGATGAAGTAAATCCACAGATTGAAGTTTACCTCGCACCCGAAGTGTAATTTATGATGTATCAATTACTTGTTTGGGTGGTTTCAGCTGCTGCCTTACTACTCACCTCTAAAATTGTATCAGGATTTGAAATCAAAGATTTTAAAACTGCGATGTGGGCCAGTGTGGTTGTAGGCCTGCTCAACATGGTCTTGAGACCCATTCTTTTGTTCTTAACCTTCCCAGTTAACTTTTTAACTTTGGGTCTTTTTACCTTCGTGGTGAATGCGGCCATTCTTCGTTTGGCCTCAAGCTTCTTTCAAGATTTCAAAATTGCTGGGTGGTGGTCTGCTATATTAGGATCAGTTGTCCTTACCATCTCCAACATGATTTTGTTTTCACTTTTTTAAATCTACCAATCCCTAGGCTGATAATAGCCCCACATCTTCTCATAAAGTGATCCGGCCTTTGGTTTGTAGCTGTAGGAATACTTGCAACGGCCAGGTAGAGAAATCAAAATCGAATCCACCCTCCCATTGGTTTTAAGACCAAATAAAGTACCGCGATCATGGAGCAAGTTAAATTCTACGTAGCGTCCGCGACGATGAAGCATAAAATCTTCATCCTCACTAGACCATTTCTCATTCATGCGCTTGGTAACAATTGGAAAATAAGATGGGATAAAATTTTCTGAGAGATTCTTCACCATTTTAAAATCTTCATCTATGGAATCCGTTCCGTAGTGATCGAAAAATATTCCCCCAATCCCCCGCATCTCAACTCCTCGATGAGCATTATTAAAATATTCATCACAAGTTTTTTTCATGGTGGGGTAAGTCCCATAGGGTTCAAGAGCTTGTTTCCAGACACCATGGAAATAAGAAAAATCTTCTTCGAATGGATAATAGGGAGTCAGATCTGCACCGCCGCCAAACCAAGTCTTAAGACCTTGATGAATCATGCGGAAGTTGGCATGCACGGTGGGAATTTTTGGATTTCGTGGGTGAAGAATAAGAGAAATCCCTGCGGCCCACATATTGCTGCCAGTACCAGGCATAACTTCAGCAAATTTCGGGTCAATAGCGCCGAAGACGCAAGATGTGTTTACACCTGCATTTTCAAAAAGATCTCCTGTGAAAGCACGAGTAATACCTCCACCGCCGGGCTTGCCACTATGATCCATCCGATCCCAAAGGTCTTCAGTGATTTTTAGAGAAGGATCTAATCTAAGCATTTCCTGAGTAATCTGGTCTTGCAGCCTCTTCACATGCTCATGAAATTTTTTTTTGGTGGTTTCTAAATCCATAGGGCTACCTTAAAATAAAAGTTATAAAACTTCCATACTGAGAAATATCATGAAATTTATCACAAGATCACTTCGTCCTCTAGGCATGTTTTTGATTTTTACTTTTGCTACCTGGGCGATATTTGGTTCGATTTTTGTGCGTAACACGGGAAGTTCAAACTTTTTTGTGAATATTCTAGAATATACCATCTCTTTTGAAAACCGCTTCTACGATTTCCGAATGGGTAGTCAGCTTAACCCTGAGTATAAAAGCCCTGATATTCGTTTTGTGAAAATTGATGACTACTCCCTTCAAAAAATTGGATCTTGGCCAATCCCGAGAACCGTTCATGCAAAAATGCTCAATAAGCTCAAAGCATTTGGGGCCAAGGTTGTGGCCCTCGACGTTATGTTTCCTGAAAAATCACCTAACATAGGCAATACTTCACCAGACGCTGCCTTCGCACAGGCCATCAAAGACTTCCAAACTGATGGTCGCCGGGTTTTCTTGGCCTTTACCTTTGCCGAAGAAGGCGAAGAGTCTTTAGCAGAGGCCCCACTTGAAATGCTTAATGATGCTGTTCAAACCAGAAATGTGCCTGAAGTTGATATGGTGGCCCGAAAAATTAATCGCTTCACCTTTCCCATTGAAGAGTTTGTTACCACGGAAGTGGGTCTTGGATCTATTTCAAATTCTGATGACTCAGATGGTGTATTCAGAAAATATCAACTCATTGCCAACATCGACACCATTTATTACGGCTCACTGGCCTTTAATAGTTTTGAAGCATTTTCAGGCAAAAAAAATACGGTGAGAATCTTTGCTGATGCCACTGGTGAGCTGGTTATCAATAACAAAGTTCTCGAATTAAGTGATATGGCAGAAACTAAAATCCGCTACATCGGTGGTGAAGAAGTTTTCCCAACTGCCAATCTGTATGATGTGATTTCAAAACCAGATAATGATCCCGAGATGATTGCGTTATTTAAAGATAAAATGGTTTTTGTAGGATCCACGGCCAATGGTGCCCACGATCTTCGTGCATCCCCCATTAACTCCAAAATGCCAGGGGTCTTTGCTCATTTGAATATGGCCCACATGCTCAACCACCAATATTTTTATCAGCTCAACAACGATTCAGTGAAATACTCACTTTGTGTTTTATTTATCGGAATGTTGATTTTTATTTTTGTTCAGTATTTTGGAAATGCTTTCCTAGATGCAGTCGTTATCTTCGTAATTTTAGGAATATGCTATCTTGCTGACAGGTATTATTTTCTGCCAAATGGCTATGAGCTCAAACTCTTCTACTGCTTTTTCTGCTTTATTGCCTGCTATACCTGGAACACCTTTCTGCAATTCTATGCGGCTGCCAAAGAAAAGAAACAAATCAAAGGGGCATTCTCCCGATATGTGGCCCCCACAGTTGTGGACGAGATGTTAAAAGATCCTGACAATATCCAAGTGGGTGGTAAGAAGATGGATATCACCTGTCTATTTTCTGATGTGAGAGATTTCACCAGTATCTCTGAGGGAATGACCGCCACAGAGCTGGCCCACTCTCTAAACAGGTATATGGGAGAGATGACCGATATTGTTTTTGATACGAAGGGTACTCTAGATAAATATATCGGAGACGCCATTGTGGCCCTTTGGGGTGCACCTCTGCAGATCGGTAACCATGCTCAATTTGCGGTAGAGGGTGCCATAAAAATGATGGAGGCCCTTCCGGCCATCAATGAAGAATTTAAACAATTAGGCCGTCCAGAATTTAGAGTAGGAATTGGCCTTAACTCAGGAGAATGTTCTGTAGGGAATATGGGTTCGAGTCGAATTTTCTCCTATACGGCACTGGGAGATAATATGAATCTCGGGGCCCGGCTTGAAAGTTTATGTAAGCATTATGGAGCTCAAATTTTAATTTCTGAATACACCTTGGCCCGCTTAGATGTTTCCCAGATGAAAACCAGACCCATTGACAGGGTAATCGTAAAAGGGAAAACAACCCCAGTGGCCATTTTTGAAGTGCTCCACAAATTTCATTATCTTTGGGCCGATGATGAGGCGTTGAAGACATTCAACCAGGCCCATCAATTGTTTATGAATAAAGAGTTTGCTACGGCCCAGGCCTTCTTTGAGGGACTATCAACGAAGTTTCCTGAAGATAAGCCGAGCAAGCGCTTCAAAGATCTCTGTAAAAAACTTCACAATCAGCCTGAACTAGTCACTGAAAATTTTGACGTGACAAAAATGACTGAAAAATAAGACTTAGCGAGTTTTCTCTTTTTTGTAATCTTCATCATAGCACCAGTGGCGCCATGAGAGCTTGCGGCTAATTCCTCCCCGATCACCGTCTGGGAGATTGAGTTGAGAATAAACAACAATTTCTAGCTTTTTCAAACTGGTATTGGGAACCAATTTTTTCCCACGAACATTCCACTCCCTGCAAAGATATCCCCCGTAATAGCGAGCATAATCAGTTTTATCTCCTAGATTGAGATAGAATTTTCTCCAGTGTTCATTAGGGATAAGCTGATAAAAATCTTTTTCTTTGTTACTGATAACGTCCCGACTTCCCGTTAAAAGTTCAATTTCAGAACCATCACTTAAAATGGCCGGAATTTCTACCCAAACATTATCGAGTTTAGGAAAAGGTGCGAACATATTCCATTCTTGATACAAATGAAGCCAGCGAGATGTGGCCTGAAAAATTACTGGATTAGTAAATTTCAGAGGTTTGATAGTGGCCAAGTTCCAGGTAAAAAGACAAAGAAAAATATAAATTCCAAAAATTTGATATAAGAGTGAGAGAGATTTAATTTTTTTACGAGGTTCTTGAAAAAGTATGTACTGAGACCATTTAGACATCAACTGCCTATTACCAGCTATCCAATGATAAATCACATTAAAGAGCTTTAAGAAAAAGCTTCGATCAAATATTGGAGTAAAAAGGAAAAGAAGTGGTGAGTGTTTCATAACTTGCAAGAATGCAGAAAAGTGGAAAAACCTATCCCCTTTTTCATTCACAATCACCCAAGAATTTTCTTTGATCATATGCTTGTGGATGATTTGTGAATCCTGGGCCTTCACAATGGCCACCTCAGGCAATAACAAAAATTCTCTAATAATAAGCACGGCCTTTTCACAGAAGCGGCAATCCCCATCAAAATAAAGCGTAATTTTTCCAAATCCTCTTTGTCTGAATTGAGACACATAAAGATCCCAGACTTGACTCGGAAAAAAAATGCACCACATGGCCATGCAATAGAAAGGGAAGAGTCCAATCCACATAGTAAAAGCAATACCAGTATGGAGACCAAGAAAAAGGGCAATGGCAAAAAGTTTCACCCACCACCATCTCTTGCCGGCCAAGAATGAAAACACTAAAAGCAAAGGACATATAAATTCAGTGAAAGAAGTAAAAATTGTTGAGATTTTTAAAAATGTAGGGAATTCTCTGAGCCAAATACCAGCAGGAGTCGCAAAAATATCTAGACGTGAAGAAAAGAAAATGGCCGTAAAATCTGATCTCCACATAGGATGATTTTTAAGCAAGTAGCTCACAAAATAAATGACAAAGGCCTGAAGGGTAAAGACCATGGTCCAAGAAGAAAACTCACTCTCATCCTGAGGTTCTTTATTTTTTGTCAGGGCAGAATCGACAGAGAAGAAGCGATTGAGAGGGAGAAAGATCGAGAAAAATAATAGGGCCCTAAAGGCGTCGTCTCCCCCATTATTGACAAGCCAGTTACGGTTATGAATAGAAACTGACATGAGGTAGGCACCAAAAATGGCCCACCGGGTTTTGAAACCGATGAGAATCATAAACCCGAAGAGTAATTGCAATCCGAACATGACCCAAACAAATCCCGTAGAGCCGTTGGCCATAAGAAGGGAAAATGACCATGGCATGGCCATCTCATTAGTGAACAAAGATCTTGGAACTAGCCCCACATCAGTATAGAAGTTAGTGAAATCTGGGACACGATGAAGAACATCAAGCATTATGAGCAACCCCACCAGCGCACGGTAGAGGGCCATGGAGCGGTAATCAAAACTCAGAGATTTTTTTATCAAATTGAGGGTAGTCATTGAGGCTTTCCTTAAGTGTTTAAACCTTAGGTTTATTGTAACGGATTCCATGACTTTTTCGAGACTTTCGTCTAATGTTTTCAAACTCATGTACAAGAAATTTATGCATTGCAAGGTCCATATCCATGCTCTATAAAATTCGTGACGAAATTACCCAGGACTATGACGTCATTGTTATAGGTTCAGGTCTGGCCGGTATGACGGCCGCAAATATCATGGGTCGCCACGGTCACAAAGTTCTGCTTTTAGAATCTCACAATAAGCTCGGCGGTTTTGCCACATGGTTTTTCCGTAAAGATAGAAAACATGTTTTTGATATTTCTCTTCATGGATTTCCTGCAGGGATGATTAAGACCTGTAAAAAGTACTGGAGTAAAGAAATTGCCGACTCCATTGTACAGCTCAAAGATGTACGCTTTGTGAATCCCCAGTTTAGCGTTCAGACAGATTTTACAAAAGAAGATTACACTCGCATTCTAATTGAAAAGTTTCAGCTTAGTGCGGAAGTGGTAAATGGTTTTTTTACTCACCTGGCCCAGATGAATTTCTTTGATAACTCCCAAATGACTAATGGCGAATTGTTTGAAAAGTTTTTCCCAGGACGCAATGATGTGGTTCGATTCTTGATGGAGCCTATCACTTACGCGAATGGTTCAACTCTAGAAGATCCGGCCATTACCTATGGCATCGTCTTTTCAAACTTCATGAGTAAAGGTGTTTATACTTTCCGCGGCGGAACTGACCAGCTCATCGGAAAAATGAAAGATGAGCTGCTCAAAAATAATGTCCACATCAAAATGCAAACCCGAGTGGATAAGATTGAAGTTAAAGATGGTAGAGCAAAAGGTGTGGTCCTCAACGGAAAACTCATCCGAGCGAAAGCTGTCTTATCAAATGGTAATATCCGCTCAACAATTTTAAATATGGTTGGAGTTGAGCACTTTTCAGAAACCTTCATAAAAAAAGTTCAAGAGGTGCGACTCAATTCTTCTAGTGCTCAGGTTTACATGGGCCTAAAAGAGGGGGCCACTATTCCTTATATTGGAGAGCTGGTATTCACTTCAAATTATCCAACCTACAATCCAGATCGCCTCCTTGATTTAAAGGTCAGCTCACGGACGTTTTCAGTTTATTATCCCCATGAGACCAGACCTCAAGATCCTGCGGCCAGAGTGGCCATCGTCTCCTCTACCAATTGCCATTACGATGATTGGAAAAAACTCTCAAATGAAGATTATGAAAAAGAAAAATCCTTCATGATTGAAGAAACCTTAAAAGGTCTTGAGGCTTTTATTCCAGATATCAGAGACAAATTAGAGGTTATTGAAGCTGCCACACCACTTACAGTCGAACGCTACACGCTTCATCCTAAGGGTTCATCTTTTGGAACAAAATTTGAAGGCCTTGATATTTCTATGAATCTTCATAAAAACCTTGAAGGCTTGTTTCATGCCGGTTCAGTCGGGATCATTATGTCGGGATGGTTAGGGGCCGCGAACTACGGAGTGATTCAGGCCAACGCTATTGAAAGTTACTTAAGTACACAGGAAGGCACTCATGCAATTTGATTCTCAAAATATCATTGTTACTGGAGGCACACGCGGTATCGGTGCAGGGATTACGGAATCTTTCCTAAAGGCAGGTGCCACGGTTATTGCGACCTATTCAGGCAATGATGAGGCGGCCAAAAGTTTCAAAGTAAAGATGGCCAACTTTGGAGAAAAACTTGTGCTTAAAAAGTTTAACGTGGCCTCAACTTCTGAAGTTGAAGCATTCTTTCAGGACTATGAGAAAAATTTCTCAAGTTTGGAAGTTCTAGTTAACAACGCTGGAATTCGAAGAGATCAAATTATTCCTAGCATGCAAGAGTCTGACTGGGATGCAGTTATCGATATAAATTTAAAGGGCACATACAACATGACCCGCTTTGCAGTTTTGGCCATGATGAAAAACCGCTACGGACGCATTATCAATATGTCTTCAGTAGGAGGTAAGCTTGGTCTTCCAGGTCAGGCCAATTACGCGGCTTCTAAAGCAGGTCAAATTGCACTTTCTCTATCGGTTTCAAAAGAAGTGGCCAAGCGAAACATCACTGTCAATAACGTGTGCCCAGGATTTATTGAAACTGAACTTTTAGCTGATCTTCCAGAAGAGCAAGTCAAAGAATATAAATCCCAAGTACCCATGAAGAGGTTTGGAAAAGTGGAAGATGTGGCCCATGCAGTTTTATTTTTTGCCAGTCGTGAATCATCATATATAACAGGAACAACTCTCGATGTGTCAGGAGGACTCTAATGCTTGAAACAATTCTCGCTCACATTCCTCAACGTGACCCATTTCTTTTCATTGAAAGCATTGTGGAACAGTCCCAGGATTCTATTACCACCTCAAAGCAGCTAACTGGAAAAGAAGATTTCTTTAAAGGGCACTTCCCAGGTCATCCAGTTTTTCCAGGGGTTTTGATGTGTGAAGCTGTTTTTCAAACAGGGGCACTGCTTATGAGTATGCGTGGAGAATCAGCGGCTTCTGGTAAAACAGCTTTAGTGACCCGTATTCAAGGTGCCAAATTTAAAAATATGGTCAAACCAGGAGACCTACTTCATATAACCGTCGATTTTGTAGAGATGCTGGCCAATGCAGCTTTCATGAAAGGTAAAATCACCTCAAATAATAAAACCATAATGACCATCGAATTTGCGGCCACTCTGGTTGAAAGTGCAGGAGTTTGAGCATGGATTTCTTAGGCATTCAAAATAAAACGTTCCTTATAGCTGGAGTTGCTAATAAAAAAAGTGTGGCCTATTTTAGTGGTAAAACGTTAATTGAAGCTGGTGCCAAATGCCTTTTCTCGGTTCAATCTGAAGCTCAAATTGAAACAGTTCAGAAATTATTTCCCGACTCTGTGATTTTTGTTTGTGACGTCGAGAACAAAGAGCATCTTAAAAATTTAAACAGTGTCGTAAAAAAACATACGAATGTTCTGCATGGTTTTCTTCACAGCTTGGCATTTGCTAACTTCTCAAATGGTCCAAAACCTTTTCATGAAACTAGCCGACAAGACTATCTTCAGGCCGCTCAGATCTCTTGTTTCTCACTAACGGAAGTAACACAAAGCTTGCGAGATATATTCGCCCCTGATGCCAGTATTGTGACCATCTCTATATCAAATACAAAAGCTACTTCTTATGGATATCTTGGCCCCATCAAGGCCATGCTAGAGGCCACAGTTCCATTTCTTGCAAAGTCACTTTCTGAAACTTCTCAGATTCGCGTAAATTCCGTGGGTGCTGGGCCCCTTAAGACTTCTGCCTCTGCAGGAATTCCCGAGTACATTGATAATTATCTATTTGCTGAAGAGCTTACTTTGCGCAAAAAGGCTTTAGAGACTCAGGAAGTTGCCAACACTGTCTGCTTTCTTCTCTCTCCAAGAAGTTCAGGCATCAATGCTACGACAGTGATGGTAGACGCCGGAATGAGTTGCAATTATTTTGATCAAAAAATTGTGAGAAGTTTTACTAAAAACCAGACTTAAACCAGCATTTGGGGCGGGCGCCAATTTCATCGAATCCACAGGTACCTATGGTTTCATCCGAATTGTTCATTTCAATAGTTGAATCAACCTTGCATAATGCTCCGGACAAAAACGTATCAAAGCGGCACTGATTATCAGTCGCAGTCAGATCAGTTTCAACCACAGCATTGCGATTTGGATAACTGGCCCCAAAAAACACCGGAACCCGTTCGTTGCGGATAGCGTACAAGCTTTTAGCGCATATCTCTGCAGCAACAATAGTTCTTAGACAAATCTTATAATCGTCATCGAGTGCAAACTGAGAGCGGCATTTATTTTTTACTGAGCGGTTAATTTTGCGTTCGTTGACCAAACGATTTTCTGAATCATTTTTTAAAACATTCCGCATACACTTTGAACTGGCAAAATAATCGGCCTGACCTTCAGCAGAAGCCCATTCATCATTAAAAAGAGGATATCCGCCTAAGTGATGTCCTATTTCATGACAAGTGGCCAAGAGGAGCGCATCTTTAGTCATGTTAGGCATACGGGCGTAGCCTCCAAAGACTCTCACTATTCGCGGACCAGTTTTATTTTCAAATTGAGCATCAAGGTAACGGTCATTTAGAGACCACAATTTTCTTAAACTTAACTCCATCCCTTTAGCTGCGAACACAGGAGCATAATGAGTTTCAATCCGGGATAAAACTCCATCAAATTCAGCTTCTTTAAGTGCGGCAGTAGCATTGAATGACAAGGCCAAAATGAGAGAAAACATTAATTTCATGTGCTGAATTTTACCATCCCAAGGCCCTCGCTTTGTGAAAGGTGTAAATTTTTCAGGTCTCTTTAATGAGTTCTCGCTGGGCAAAAGTTCGTTTGAGCCCTTCTTCTATAGAAACTCGGGGATGATAACCAAAGTCTTTTTTGGCCTTTTCATGGGAGAAATAGTGGGATTTACCAAGGTTTAGGGCCACAAATCGGGTCATAGGAGGTTCAGGCTTCTGAATTCCTGCCACCTTAAATACTTTCTCTAAAAACCATCCCAAGCGGTAGGCCGTTTGAAGATCGATGGATTTCATGACGGGTTCAATCTTTAAAAATCCCAAAACTTGATTGATAAAATCCCAAAGTTTTACAGGTCTCTCTTGTCCGATAAAGTACGCCTCGCCACAAAGATTTGACCCTGGTTTGAGATTCTCAAATGCAAGGACGTGGGCCAGAGCTGCATTCTCAACGTAGATAATATCCACAAGATTTTCTCCGTCACCCACAATTTTAAGTTTTCCTTCACGGCCTTTTTGAATCACGCGAGGAAAGATGTGCGGATCTCCAGGTCCCCATATTAAGTGTGGACGAAGGGCACAGGTAAGAAAATCTTTTCCATTATTAGATTCTAGGACTAATTTTTCGGCAAGGGTTTTTGTTTCAGCATAAGGAGTCAGGTGCTCACTAGCGTATGGCTGATTTTCATCAACCCCTAAGAGATCCCCTTTTCCAAAAACCACTGAAGGAGTTGAAGTGTAGATAAATTTTGTAATTTTTTGAAGTTGCGCCACTTCTAAAAGATTTTTAGTCCCCGTAACATTTATAGCGAAATAGTCTTCATATTTCCCCCAAACTCCTGCGAGGGCCGCCACATGAAAGATGGCATCAAAGCCCTGGGAGAGTGCGCGTTCTACATCTTTACGGACAGTGAGGTCTCCCTTAATTGTAGGGACGCCAATATCTTCAAGATGGGTGTAAGTGTGACGAGAAAAACTCGTTACAATATAAGTTGGATTTTTGAGAAGTTCTTGAATAAGATGTGTGCCGAGAAATCCTCCGCCACCAGTAACTAAAATTCTCATGATTTAAAAACTGAATCACTTCCAAGCTCTTCCCAAAAAATAGGCAAAGTATCGTAAGCAATAGTTCCAACTAAAATTCCAATAAACAATCCTGGAAATCCTAAAAGCATAGCTCCACCGAGCACGCTTACAAAACACCAGATAGGAGGAGTTTTAGATTCACCCAAGGTACTTAGCCATGGTCTAAGAATATTATCGATTAAACCCGTGAAAAAACCGATAACGATCAAGATAATGGCCACAGTATGATGATCATCAACATAGGCCATAAATGCACATGCAAAAGCTATTGGTGCAGCTCCTACGACGGGGATAAATGACAACATAAATGTGATAAAAAAAACAATAAAGAAATCTGCCGTACCTGTAAAGTAAGCGCCTGAAGCTACGCATGTTGCCTGGATAGCACCTGTGGCAATGTTAGAGATATAAACTTGCTGAGAATTATCAATAAAGATATTCACCAATTGACCCATGCGGGCGTCACTAAATCCAAACAAATTCTGTAAAAATTCTTTTATGTGATTGCCGTGTTTTAAAAAACTGTAAGTACAAAGTATCATGATAATAAAAAGCAAAATAAGTAGTGGCAAACTTCCAGCAAAATTTCTGAAAAAAGTTAAAAGGAATCCATTTAACTTTTTTAGGTGCTCATCAATCTTAGAGATTGTTAAGTAATCGGCCAAATGAAACTTATCCGAATATTTTTGGATTTTTACAATCACTTCTTTACGGATATCTTTCACTAAGCCTTGCACCCCTATCATGGTGTCTTCTTGATTAATTTTTTCAAGTTGGTGGGTCACCGCAAGTGTGCCACGAACAATAAAAAACATGAGGGGAATAGAAATAATCACAGTAAATACCACTGTAAGTGTTGCTGCTGCTGCTTTCCGTGAAAAACCTTTCTTTTCAAGAATGACCATCATAGGCCACATGGCCATGGAGACAGTGGCCGAAAAAAAGATAGGAATAGCAAAAGGAGAAGTGAATATCAAAAGAAGCAAGATCACTAAAATAATATAAATTATCCGGCTGGCTTTATATTCTGTGTTTCTAGACATTTTGACTCACTTTGCGACTGGCCCAGGCCGAGAGCTTAAGCCGATCAATTTTAATGTTATGCCTAACATCTACTGGAAACTTAGGATGCAAAAAGAAATGCTGAATTGTTTGGGTGGCCTCAGTGGTAAGACCTAGACGCAAAATTTCAGCACGAAATTTTGCGCTCATTTGAGTTTGGCCATCATGTCTTTCGATGACAAGACCAGAAGATTTCTTGCCTTCAAAATTTAGGCTAACTAGAGCTGTACGCTTAACCAGAGGATGCCGGTTAAAAGGTGCTTCCATTTGCAGCGGGTAAAAAGTTTGATGGGCCAACTCCACCCGGTGAACTTTTCTCCCGAGAAACCAAAGATTTTGAGACTTATCAAGGTACCCAATATCCCCCATGCGGTGCCAAATTTTTCCATCTTGAATGATTTTAGCTTTTTTTGTTTCCTCATCCATTTCAAAATATTGGGGAGTTACTTGCTGGCCTGATACAAGGATTTCTCCTATTTGTTCTGTTCTCAGTTCAAAGATTTCCTGCTCAGGAATATCCGAAGTTTTTATGATTTTTATCAACGTATTGGGAACTGCTTTTCCAATACAAGTTCCACCACCTTGAAGCATGCGATCAAGATGCAGGCCTAAAACTTCGCTGCCTGAAATCAAAGTCACCGGGAGACATTCAGTGGCCCCATAAGGCGTGTATGTATCTCCAAAGGGAAGTATTTTTTGAAACATCTGATGAATCTCGGCCCTCACAGGAGCACCAAACATCACCACCTGCTTTACACTTCCAAGTTGAATATTTTTCTTGATGCAATACTTCCCTACTCTGTCCCATATAGCAGGAGAGCCTGCGACGAAAGTCACTTGTTGCTCAATAATATTGCGGACAATCTTTGAGGGATCACACGTTGCAGGAGAAGTTGGATCCATATCAGGAATAACCGAGGTCATACCCATGGCCAAAGTAAAGAGTGCAAAGAGTGGAAAACCAGGAAGATCAATCTGGTTTTCATCTAAGGAAAACATTTCTTGAAGAGCTTTGGTTTGTGCATTTAAAATTCCATGAGTGTAGAGCACTCCTTTGGGAATTCCAGTACCACCTGAAGTAAAAAGGATGATTGAGGGATCATCATCAACCATATCAACAGCAGTAAACTCACTTGATTCTGAGTCAAGGGTTGAATAAAGATTATGAGTTTTACCGCCTACTGGGTCGAGGGAAACTTTAATTTTTAATTCAGAGAAATATCTAGGTAAAAGACGTCTAATCCAGTGGACTCGACCAATTGAGACGATGGCCTCAGGGCGGACTTGTTTCACACTGTTTAATAAGTTTTTAACTCCCATGCCTGGATCAATGAGAACAGGAATAGCTCCGATTTTGAAGAGTGCGAAAGTAATGACGGAGAAATCTAATCGAGGGGTGACAAATACAAGTGTGCGGGTACCTTTAGTAATTCCCAAATGGGTAAAAGCATTGGCCATTTTATTTGAGCGGCTTTCAAATTCTGCAAAAGTATAAAACGGGTACTGATAAGTGTTTTTTTCAGCGATAGCATGAACCACTGATTTTTTGTGAGGAAACTTACGGGACATCTCTGTGATCCGAAGGGAAATATTCACTTTATGAATTCCCAAATTTTACCACTCACTTCTTCTAGAGCATCTTCCAAAACATAGTGACCAGCTTTTGCAAACCAGTAAGCATCAGCATCTGGATAGAGGGCCACCCAACGTTCAAAAAAATTACGGTCAAAGCAAAAGTCTTTTCCACCCCAAAGGATAAGTTTTGGCTGTGGAAGCAATTTTAGTTTGGCTTCAATATCAGACAAAGTTTTAAAAGTAGGATGAGTTTTCTCCATTGGAATATCTTGAACAAATCGCGCAACTGCAATTCTGTTATCCCATGAATCATAAGGCATTAAATAGCCCTGTTTAATTTTCCTAGGCAAGGGTTTAGTAGTTGTCATAAAAGTTGCAGGCCACGCAAAAAGA
Organism: Bacteriovorax stolpii; assembly: GCA_945890905.1. Classification (GTDB taxonomy): domain Bacteria; phylum Bdellovibrionota; class Bacteriovoracia; order Bacteriovoracales; family Bacteriovoracaceae; genus Peredibacter. The sequence goes on along the minus strand of CAMDDI010000012.1, from coordinate 3,755 downwards.
TTAAATTTGCGTGAAAGAAATTCTCCAAACTTGCCTTGTCGGAGTAGATTAATCCTCTGAGGGATATGAATACTTGGAAAAGCTGCGGTATTGAGAATGACAATTCTCTCAAAGAGTTCTGGGTACCGGGTAACTAACCCAAAACCAATGGCCCCACCCCAGTCATGAACTACTAAAATTATGTTTTTAAGATCAAGAAAACGGATAAGTTGGTAGGTATTTTGAATATGCATTTCTAAACTGTAATCATATTCCTGGGGTTTATCCGACATCCCGCACCCCATATGATCAGGCACAACAGTTCTAAATTTAGGAGAAAAAGTATGAATCAAATTACGGTAGTAAAATGACCACGTGGGGTTTCCATGAAGCATAAGAATAGGTTGACCTTTACCTTGATCCACAAAGTGAAGATTATTTTTCCCTAGCTGAAGGAAATTTGATTTAAAAGGATAAAGTGTTTCTAATCCCAAAGACTTTATTTTCGACCTAAGTTCAGTCATCTCCACTCCAGGCCAAGCATGGTACTGGTAAGTCCAGAGCCAATGCCAAGTAAGGCCACTTTATCATAAGGTTTTAAAAAGTTCGCTTCAGCTGCTTTAATCAATGTCAGAGGTAGGGCCGCAGAACCAGTGTTACCGAAAAGTTCAAAAGTCTGAAAATCACGGTCAAGAGGAAGTCCCAATTCAGTAAGCATGGAAAGCCGGTGGGCCACACCGACCTGGTGAGGAATAATTTTATTCACATCACTATTTTTCCAGCCTAAAACTTCTTGGGCCTTAGTCCAATTATCTTTGGCAAGCTTTACTCCGGCCTTCATAAGAGCTTCTGAATCAGTCTCCATCATAAGCCCTGAAGTTGAACCATCCCCTTGGCAGAGTTCAACAGCAGATGAATCAGTCAAAGTTGTTCCACCCAAAATTTGGGGAGCATTGGGTGCGAGATCTTGATGAGTAATTAAAAAGGCAACAGCAGCTGAACCGATAGTGAGGTTCGCCATAAAAGGTTTAATTTTTTTACGATCCATAGTGGGATCATTTAAAAGGTGAGTAAGAGTCTCCTCAATAAGTGGCCCAGCGTTTTCACCAGAAACAATCAAAGCAGATTTAATGACTCCTCTCTCAATCATTTGACCTGCCATGAGAATACTAGAAAGAACACCTAAGCATGCATTTGAGAGGTCAGAGATCATGCAATGAGGTGAGAGCTTAAGATTATGATGAACTTGCGCTGCTGTGGCAGGTTCTAGAAAATCCCGACAAACAGATGCATGGATCAAGAGTTCAACTTTTTCACGGGGAAAATTCACAAGGACTTTTTCTGCCGCTTGAGATGCGATAGTACTGGGCCTGGTTTTCTTGGGCCAAAAACCCCGGCGCTTAATTCCAGTCTGAAGTTCTAAGCGACCAACAGGAAGTTTTGCACGTGCGTAAAGTGGAGCAAGCTTTTCTTCCATTTCATCAGAAGTCATAAAGAGTTCCGGTTCTTGGTAAGCATATGAGTGTAAGCGCAGATTTTCAAATCTCATGTTTCAGCTCCGTTCATAAGACCATGAAGATTGGCCATGGAGATACCAGAGAGAATAGAGCCCACAATTCCTAAGAAGCCTTGATCGGTACCGATAATAAAAAGATTTTTAACAGGTGTGCGACCATCACGGGTTTTATCAATGGACCCATAAACAGTACCGTTTAAATGCCATGTGTAGCGCTCAATGGTGGTGGGGGAGAAAACATCTTTGAATACCATTTGCCCATCAAAGTTCGGATTGAGATTTTGCACGAGTTTAAAAGCTGACTCTCCCACTTTCTCTTTCATCGTTAAGTAGGATTCCTTGGAGAGATTTTTCCATTGATCATAATTGGCCATGAAGGTTACTCTGACAATCCCCTCACCCTCTCGATTGAGAGATTCATAGTTATCGGGATAACAAATGACGGCCGAGTTGGGGTCAAAGAAATTTTCAGCTCTTTGATAAGAATATCTTTTTGAATCATTATAAAAAATTATAGTTGAATCATTCTGATCTAAAGGAATCTTCTTTTCAAAAACAAAAATACTCTCCAGAAATGTCATGGCACCCACACGTGGTGATGCCATCATTGAAAGTTTAGGAGTCATTCTTACAGTTTCTGGGTATCCTGCGCTCGAGAGAATAATTCCCGAGCGCAATTCTTCTTTCTCGGTTTTAACTCCAATGGCTTCATTTTTTTCATTTACTATTACTTCTGTCACCGCTGTTCTAAAGCGAATTTCGCCTCCGGCCTCTTCAAACTTTTTCATCAGAAGTGAAATGATCGTTCGAACACCTCCTTCGGGACGGGAGAAACCTTCAAAATAAAGAGACTTAAACATAATTACAAACTGGGCAAAATCCATATCATTTTCCCATGCCGATCCATAAATCAGAAGTGGGCAGAGAATCATTTCAATTAAAATTTCATCTGAGAGAATTTTCTTAAGTACATCCCTAGATGAGGCATAAGCCTGGTTGAGATCAAGTTCATTAAAGTTCTTAACTTCTTCTACAAGTTTATTGAACTGATCAATTTGATTGGGGAATTTTTCACTGACTTCAGAAATCAGCAGTTCAAATTCGTTGGAAAACTTTAGAGTACAATCTGGGAACTGAATCTTTGAGTAAGTCTGAGGCATGAGTTTAAAATCATCATAAGGTATGCGAAGTTGCTTAATGAGCTTAGAGAATGGTTTCCCTTTATCGCCTTTTTTTATGAAATTTGTAAGTGCATGAAGGCCAACGTCAAACTGCCGGTGAGAGCGGCGGTAGTAGGAATTGAGTCCACCAGGAATGGAGTGTTTTTCGAGGACTACGACTTTTTTGTCAAACATCGCAAGTCGGATGCCGGCAGCTAGTCCCGACATCCCTGCACCGATGACAATCGCATCGTAGTTCATGAGTTTTCTTTTAAGCGAATTTTGGAGAGAGGTAAGCGACACAGCTCTCAAGAGTCGCAAGTTTTGGATAATCTTCTTGAGGCACTTCAACCTTGTGACGCTTTCTGAGTTCCATCACGATATCTAAAAAATCCATTGAATCAAGATCAAGTTGCTCTCTGAGTGACTTGCTATCGTCAATTGAATCAACACTCTCGTCAGGAGCAATGTCAGCAATGATATCTAATACAATTTGACGAATATTATGAGCAGTCATGTCCTATTCTCCTTAAGAATATTTCTTAACAATTAGTGCTGAGTTAATTCCGAGCATTCCAAAAGAATTGTTCAGAATTGTTTGAACGTTTCCGATAAGCTTAGGCTCATTGAAAACAAGATTTCTTATTTCACATTCAGGATCAACTTCGGTGATGTTCATTCCTGGATGAATAACACCATCAGTAAAGCTTGGAATATTTCCTGCAAGCTCCAGTGCTCCTGCAGCTCCCATACAGTGACCGATGTGACCCTTTGTAAAGTTCACATACGTTTTAGCAGAGGTTGAGAAGGTATCTCTAATGGCCTTGCTCTCGTTTACATCCCCAGTACCAGTTCCTGTAGCGTGCATATTAACGATATCGATATCATTCACTGTGAGACCAGCACGCTTAATTGCCTTATGCATGCACTCAACTTGACGTTCACTATTGGGATTTACAAAATCTGTGGCATCAGAATTAATCGCCCATCCAACAATTTCAGCGTAGATATGGGCCCCGCGTTTTTTGGCATCCGAGAGTCGCTCAAGGACGTAAACACATCCGCCTTCAGAGATGGCAATTCCATTTCTACTTTTATCG